>JAFVTB010000142.1 GCA_017503445.1 Clostridia bacterium | reverse complement strand
ATTCTTCTTTTGATTTTTTGGCTTTCTTTGCGGGTTCGGCTTTGCCTGTGCAAACTGCTTCGGTGGGTGTGGTTGCAAGCGATGCAACATCGGCAATGTTGGCAGGCAAGATAAGTTTTGTGCTGTTGCCATCGGCAACCTTGGCAAGCGCCTCAAAAGATTTAAGGGTTATATATTCTTGCGTTGGGGCGGCCTCAATGATTTTGCGGATTGCTTCTGCTTCACCTTCGGCTTCGGCAATAAGGGTGGCTTTTTCGGCTTCTGCACGCAAGATTGCCGCCTGTTTTTCACCTTCGGCGCGCAAGATTGCACTGGTTTTATCGCCTTCTGCCAAAAGGATTTGTTCGCGGCGTTCACGTTCTGCGCGCATTTGTTTTTCCATGGCTTCGCGAATTGCTTTTGGCGGGTCAATATTTTTCAGTTCCACGCGGTTGATTTTGATGCCCCAAGCATCGGTGGCATCGTCCAAGATTGAACGCATTTTGCTGTTCACCGTATCGCGACTGGTGAGTGTTTCATCAAGTTCAAGTTCGCCAACGATGTTGCGAAGTGTTGTGGCGGTGAGGTTTTCAATTGCATTGAGTGGTTTTTCAACGCCATAAGAATAAAGTTTTGGGTCTGTGATTTGGAAATATACAACGGTGTCAATTGACATTGTAACGTTGTCTTTGGTGATGATTGGTTGTGGTGGGAAATCTGCCACTTTTTCTTTCAAACTGATTTCCGGAAGGGTGCGGTCAAAAATTGGCAAGATGAAATGAACGCCTGTGTCAAGCGTGCGATGATATTTGCCAAGGCGTTCAACCACGCGGGCGGTTGATTGCTTGACAATGCGGATTGAAAGCCCAAACAAAACAAGGGCAACAACCAATAAAACAATGATTGCGATAAGCATAATTATAACTCTCCTTTAACCTTTAATTTATTGCCGAGAACATCAATGATTTTAACTTTTGCACCAATGCCAAGGGTCTCTTCACTGGTGGCCGTCCAAAGCACGCCATTAAGTTTCACTGCGCCGGCTTTTTCAGGTGAAATTTCTTCCACCACTTCAGCGGTTTTGCCCACAAGTGTGCCGGCATCGTTTTTATCGGCGGATTTGTGAAGAAATTTAAGGGCGAATTTGCGCAAGAACACGATTGAAATGAGTGCAACAACGGCGGAAACAATGATTTGCACTTCAAGCCCGATGCCGCCGATGAGTGAAAGCACAAGCCCGAATACTCCACCAACAGCGAACCAAATGCTGACCATTTGCATTGTAAAGAACTCAACCAAAAGTGCCGCGGCGATGATAATCGTCCAAACAAAATAAAGTTCCATTTATCCTCCGCAAGTATTATATTCCAAACAAGGTGATTTGTCAAGTGACAAGCGGGGCTTTTCGGCCCGTTGTGCCAAAGTTTATGGCTGTGGGTTGGGGTGGGGCAAAACCGCCAAGGGCGAACGCCCTTGTGGGGCGCGAAAGCGCCCTGCAAAGCGCAGCGCGCGCTTTGCGCGGTTTTGCCCCCTTTAAACAATCAAACTGACCCCCGCCATAATAATTAAATATCCAACAAACCACCAAAGTTTGATTTTTTGAAACACCGTCAACATAAACTTCACGCAGAAAAGCCCCACAACAAACGCCGCCACAAACGCAAAAAGCGTTGGCACAATCGGCGTATCCAAAATCACGCCACCTGTGGTGATTGCACCAAAAAGTTCATAGGCGATTGATGCCAAAATGATTGGGATTGAGATTATGAAAGAAAAACGGCTGGCGCGCTGGCGATCAACCCCGCAAAGCACGGCTGTGCAAATGCTGGCGCCGCTTCGCGAGATGCCCGGAAGCACAGCAATCCCCTGTGCCACACCCACAAGCGCGGCGGTTTTGAAAGACATCTTTTTTCCATCAATCTTTTTTGCAAAAAGTTCTGTTGCCGCCAAAAGCACGGCGGTGATGACAAAGCAAATTGGCAAAAGGTTGCCCGAAAACGCATCTTCAAAAAACCCTTTGAAAAGCAGAACAATCACAACGGTTGGGATTGTTGCGATGTATATCATCTTTGCGGGGCGCGAAAATGGGTTTTTGATAAGGAATTTTATATCCTTCCACAGCACGATCACCACCGCAAAAAGTGTGGCAAAATGCAAAAGCACACTGAAAAAAACAAAATCATCGCTGGTGCCAAAAATTTTGTTGAAAAGCACCAAATGCCCGCTTGACGAAACAGGCAAAAATTCTGTTATGCCCTGCAAAATGCCATAAAAAATTGCAATCCAAATTGTCATATCAATAATATATTTTTTGTTGAAATTGAATATGATATACAAAAACTTTTAATTGATTGCAATTTGGGGAAAAATTTGATATACTTTTTGCAAAGGAATTTTTATGATTTTTGAAAGTTTAAGTGTTTTTCAAAACATCTTGTTTTGGTTTGCCTGTGCAGGGCTGATTGTTTTGGTTTCTTATTTGATTTGTTTTTATGCGGGATTTGCAAACGCAAAAAGGGGGCTTTCGGATGATATTGACAGCCCGCATGAAAACTTCCAAACCCGCCCGTTTATTGCCAATGCATTTTCGCTTAAGGGCAGCATTGTGTTTTTGGCAATCTTTGCTTCACTTGGGTTTTTATTGTCACTTTGCTTGCCACTTTGGCTGGCGCTGATTTTGGGCGCAGTTGTGGCAATTGGCGCGGCAATTGGCGTTGCATTTGCAGACCGCGATCCGCTGGCCACCACCGGCGAGGTTGCAATCGTCAGCGAATCTATTCCCGCCGAAAATGGGGGCAAAGGCAAAATCATTCAGCTTGCCGATGGGGTGGAACTTGCGGCGATTTCAACAGGCAAGGGCTTTAAAAAAGGCAAACGCGTGATTATTGCCGAAAACAAAGGTGCGTTTGTGGTTGTGAAAAAATATAAAAGGCGATAAATGGAAATTTTGGATTTTTTGTGGCAAAACCTTTGGTGGATTTTGCTTATCATTGTGGCAATTGCAATTTTTGCGGGCGCGTGGGTGGCGAATTTTGCATATGATTCTTATGCAGAAAAACTTGAAAAGGCACTTTACACCCGCGCGGGCTTTGCCGGCACGATTGTGGATTTTGCAAACACACTTTCAATGCGCTTTTTTGATGGCAAAATCCGCACGGTTATTGCGCCAAGCGATGTGAATGATGGATATTACAGCCCAAGCGCGATGACAATCACGCTTTCGCCCAAAGTGGCGCGCACCAACAGCATTGGCGGCATTGCCGTTGTGGCGCACGAGTTTGGACACGCCGCCCAGCAGTTTCAAAACCCAAATATTCTTATAAACAATCACCGCCTGAACAAGTTTGTGAAGTTTTTGGGCAACCTGAACTGGGTGATTGTGATTGGCACAATTTTGGCGTGTATTTTTGCGGGGGCAATTTGGGCGCTGGTGGGCGTTGGAATGCTTATTTTAAATGTTTTTGTGGCAATCCTTTTGAAATATTCAACGCTTCGCCTTGAAAAAAATGCATCACACCGCGCATTGAAAATGTTGGAAGATTTGAACTTTTTTTCACCGCAAGAAATGGTGGAAATCAAAAAGTTTTTGGGGTTTGCAAAGCGCACCTACACCGCAGATTTATTATCCGCCATCTTGGGCTGGACAGGGCTTGTGCGCAGAACAAAGTTTTTTTAGAGGGTTGTAAAACCGAAGAAAATAATATATAATAATAAAGGAGCAATTTTTTATGTGGATGATAACATATTATCTTTTGGGGATTATCCTTCTGCCGGGGATTATCTATGCGGCAATAACGCAAAGCCGCGTACAAAAAACCTTTAACACATTCAGCAAAGTCCATGCATCAACAGGGCTTACGGCGCGGGAGGCCTGCACCCGCATTTTGAACCAAGCCGGCATTTATGACGTGCAAATAAAGCGCGTTGCGGGGAATTTGACAGACCATTATAACCCAACCGACAAAACACTTGCGCTTTCAGACAATGTGTATGATTCAACATCAATTGCGGCACTGGGCGTTGCAGCGCACGAAGCGGGCCACGCAATCCAACATGCACAGGGATATAAATTTTTGAAGGTGCGCAGCGCCCTTGCACATGTTTCAAACTTTATGTCGGGCATGCTGTTGCCGCTTATCATCATCGGCGTTATCCTTTCGGCGCTGGCATACACAAGCATTGGTTCATACTTCGTGATTGGCGGCTGTGTGTTCTTTGGGATTTCGGTTTTGTTTTCATTGGTGACGCTTCCTGTTGAATTTGATGCATCAAAGCGCGCACTTGCAAACCTGACGGCATCTTGCACACTTGACACCACCGAAGTGAAAGGCGCAAAGCAGGTGCTTTCTGCCGCAGCGCAAACATATGTTGCGGGACTTGTGGTTTCAATCCTTTCACTTCTTCGATTTGTGCTGAGTTTTATCCTTATCCGCGAAGAATAAGCCAAAATCAAGCGAAAACCGCTTGATTTTTTTATTTTCCCCGCCAAAAAATTTGACATAAAACCTTTTTGTTTGATAAAATTTTTATAAGGAGCAAATGATATGACACAAGAATTTCAAGATTGGCTTTTAAAGGACAGCCAAAAAAGCTTTGTAAACTTGGCAAAAAACCTTGGCAAAAAAGTGATTGTATACTTCAATAAGGTTGTGGAGGATCACCTTCCTGCAGTTGATGCAAAAATCAGCGGAATTTTGGAAAGCGTGAAAGATTTTTCCCACATTGTTGTAAGTGGCACACCCGTGCATTTTGTGTCAGACCGTCAAATCATTTCACAAATCACACTTGCCGACACCCTTGAATCGCTTTATGACAAAACCTTAATTGTTTTTAAGGGCATGAAAGTGCGCACAAGCTTGGCAAAATATCAAATGGGCATTTTGGGGCATGCCCCAAGCAAACAGCGCACACCTGTTATAAAAAAAAACCAAGACTTTCAAACCGCATAATGTGCAAATTCAACAAATTTTTGTTGCTTTTTTTATTTTGTCTTGAAAAACAAAGATGATTGTGATATGATGTGTTTCAAAGGGGGAAAAATGCTGGATAAACAAACCAAGCGGGATATGAAAAAACAAAGGAAGATTATATGGATTTTCCTTGGTGTGTCATTCCCGGTTATGCTTGTGCTGGTGTATCTTTTATATTTACTTGCGCCATCGCTTGTAAACAGCCAATGGGTGGTGATCACCTTGATTGTTGTTTTTGGGCTGATTTTATACGGCGGCGTGCAAATCATTTTGAAGAAAGTGAACGAAAAACAAGCAAAAAAACCCAAAAAGCATGACCCATTTGCAGATTAAAGGAGGATAAGCTTATGCCAAATGCAGTGAAAATTTTGCCAAACAGTCTTGAAGCCGAACAAGGCATTTTGGCATGTATTCTTCTTGACACCGACATTCCAATGCAGGTGTTTCCAATTTTAAAGCCCGAAGATTTCTACAGCCAAGCGCACAAAACCATATATGCCACCATGCTTTCGCTTTATGCCGAAGGCAAACCCGTTGATTTCATCACTCTTGTGGATAAGCTTGAAAATTTAGGCAAGATGGACAGCGTTGGGGGGCTTGAGTACATAACCACAATCACAAACTTTTTGCCAAGTGCCAGCAACTTTCAGCATTATTTGAACATCATCAAAAATCACGCAAAACGCAGAAAACTGATTGTTGCAAGCCAACAGATTGCCGAAAAAAGTTTTTCAAACGAAGACAGCACCGAAGATATGAACTTTGCTGAACAGCAAATTTTCAAGATAAGCGAAGAAGAACAAATTTCTTCCCTTGAGCATATTGAGCCAAGTCTTGCCGCAATCATCGATAAGTTTGACTTTTTGGCAAAAAACGGCGGGGAAATTCGCGGTATTCCAACCGGATTTACGGATTTTGACCAACTGACCGGCGGTCTGCAAAACAGCGATTTGATTATCCTTGCCGCGCGCCCAGGTGTGGGAAAAACCAGTTTTGCCATGAACCTTATAAACCACGCCGCCACCAAAGAAGGCAAGGTTTGCGCGGTGTTCAGCTTGGAAATGCCAAAAACCCAAATTGCCCAAAGAAGCATTTGCAGCGTTGCGTGCGTAAGCATGACCAAAGCGCTTAATGGCGGACTGAATGAACAAGAATGGCGCAAGCTTTGGAAGGCAAAAAAAGACCTTTCTGAGGCCAAAATCTTCATTGACGACAACAGTTTGAACACGCCAAACGATATCCTTTCAAAGTGCAGGCGTTTGAAACTTGAACATGGGCTGGATTTGGTGATGATTGACTATCTTCAACTGATGAAAAGCGGCAGCGGGCAACCAAACCGCGTGCTTGAAATTGGTGAAATCACCCGTTTTTTGAAGATTGCCGCAAAAGAACTGAATGTGCCAATCATTTTGCTTTCACAGCTTTCGCGCCAAGTGGACGCGCGCCCAGACCACAGGCCCGTGATGAGTGACCTTCGCGATTCCGGAAACATTGAACAAGATGCCGATATCGTGATCTTCCTTTACAACCCGGAAAAATATAATGATGTTGTGGTTGAAGGCGGCCAAGAGGGCCTGGTTGATGTGGAAATTGCAAAGCACAGAAACGGAAGCCCGGGCAAAATCAAATTGCGCTGGATTGGCGATTGGGTGACGTTTACCAACAAGGATAATAAGGAGTTTATTCCACCGCCAACCGCCCCAAACAACCAAAACATTGAAACCCACGAAATTATGGAAAATGACGAGCTTGCCCAAATCTTCGGCGACATCGCTGCCCCACCACCAAGCGATTATGATGTTCCACCTGAGTGGGAGTAAAATATGTTAAAATATTATTTCAGCGTTCATGGGAATTTTAAAAAAGATATTGATGTGAAAAAATTGGAAGCCGAAATTGGCAAAAAAGCATTCAAAACCACATTTCTTAAGGATTCTTTGGGTAAGCCCGAAAATAAAAGCGCAAAAATTTCATACAGGTCAACAATTAAAAACGATGTGTATGTTGATCAAGAGTTTGAAAAATTTTTGATGTCAGCAAGCCCATTGATTTCCAAAATCACGAAATATCTTGATGATTTTGAAGGCAAATTGTGGATAACCATTGTTTTCACAAATCTTGGCGAAAAACCTTCAATCGCCTTGTCAACAAATTCCATTGCAATGTTGCACAATCTTCGCGCAAACTTTGATATTGATTTTATATAAAAAATATCCCCGCGGGGATTTTTTTTGTGAAAAAGGAGTGGCAAATGTCATTAAACCACCCCAATTTGTAACTAAGAAATTAACTAATTAAATAACGGATTTTGTTTATTTGAAAAAACTCTGTTATCACCTCCTTTTATGTTAGATTTGAAAATTTAATAATTTTAAGTTGACTTTTAAGAAATGTGAATTAACCAAACAAATTCAAAACAAATGCTGGGCGCACGTATTTATAATTTTGAACAGCTCCATCATAAGAATTAGGGCCTGTTACATCT
>JAFVTB010000141.1 GCA_017503445.1 Clostridia bacterium | reverse complement strand
TTATAAAAAAAATACTTTTTTTGAAATTGTGTTTTGATATTGACACAATTTTTTTTATGGTGTATAATAAAATGCATAAGGGGGTGGTTTATGACAAACAAAATTATAACAATGACCTGTCCAAGCGGCGCAAGGGTGGTTCTGGAAAAAGATGAAAACGCGCCATATGTTGCATTTTCGTTCAATGTGTTCAAGGGGGCTGGCGCCGAAACTCCTGAAAACTTTGGTGTGGCACACTTCTTGGAACATATGATGTTTAAGTCAAGTCAAAAATACAATGTGCTTGAAATCTCTGAAAAAATGGAAGCGCTTGGCGCCGAAATGAACGCCTCAACATCTTCTGATATAACTGCATATCATTTCCGTTGCTTGCCTGAAAGTTTTGCTGGTTGCGCCGAAATTTTTGGCGATATGCTTTCAAACCCGCTGTTTTTGGAAGATGAATTTAATTCAGAAAAAAATGTGATTTTGGAAGAAATCAATGCATCAAATGATAATCCTTCACGGGTTGCGTTTATGGGGATGCACACGGCAATGATGTCAAATTTTGTGCCGCATGCCCACGCCGTTCTTGGCAAAAGGGAAGATGTGCAAAAACTTACGCCTGCTCATTTGCGCGAATTTATGGAAAAGCATTATTTGGGCAGTAATATCACTTTTTCAGTGGTTGGCAATCTTGACCTTTTGGATGTAACAAAAGTTCTTCGCCAACATTTTGGTAAATATTTTGGTGGCAAGGGGCTTGTTTCTGGGCAAGAAAAAAATATTTGGCCAATACCACAAAAACAAGCTGTGGCAATTCCGCGGGATATCAATCAAGTGAAACTCTATATTGGTTTTGCTGGCCCTGATGCAAAGGAAGATGAAAGGTTCACAGCCATTTTGTTTAATCGTGTGTTTGGTCGTGGCTTCAGCAGTCGCCTTTATGTGAATATTCGCGAAAACAAGGGCTTGGCTTATTCAATTTCATCGCATTATTATGCAATGCACAAATTTGGATACATCATGGTTGGCGCAGGCGTAAGTCCACAAAATCTTGAAATCACGAAAAAAGAAATTTTTAAAGTTTTGCACGATATGGCCCAAAACGGCATCACAGAAGAAGAATTTGCTCGTGCAAAAATGACATTTAAATCTCAAAATGCTTTTGATAAGGATGATCGTGAGGAGGTGTGTCAAGATAATGCTGAAGATGACCATCTTTATGGTCATGTCCTCACCGATGAAGAAATCAATGCAAAGATTGAAACAGTTTCAAAAGAAGATATTCAAAGTTTTGCCCAAAAACTTCTTCGTTCACGCATTTCAATCTCTGCTTGCGGTCCAAATATAAAAGAAGAACAATTAAAAATCAATGTTTGCCAGCAAGACTTGGAAAAATAAAATTTGATATGGGTGACATATGAAAATACTTGGCACGCTTAACAGTGCGCCTATTATATTGATTATCAAAAGTAAATAATTATATATAATAAAAACAAATCATAAAAAAACTATTGACAAAAAGGTTTTATTGTGATATCATACATGCAAGTTTGAACTCCTTATGGAGTTTTTTTAAACGGAGGAACAACAATGGGAAAGAAAAAAAGTCAAATCAATGAACGCATCACGCTTGCTTGCACTGAATGCAAAGAACGCAATTATGCAACAACAAAAAACAAACGCAACAACCCTGACAGAATTGAAATAATGAAGTTTTGCCCAAAGTGCAACAAAAGAACTTTGCATAAAGAAACAAAATAAAGGGGGAATTGTATATGCCAAGTAAAAACACAAAAAAGAAGTTGAAGGAAAGCGCCAAAAGTCAACAACCTGCAAAGGTTGAAGAAGTTGTGGTTGAAACCACAGAAAATGTTGAAGTTGAAACTGCGGCTGAAGTGATTGAAACACCAAAGCAACAAACAAACGAAAAGGTCAAGAAAAACAAAAAGGTTGAAAAGAAATCTTCAAAGATCAAGAAAAAAACCAAAGAAGTTTTTTCTGAACTTAAAAAAGTGAACTGGCCAACCGTTAAGCAAGTTGCAAAGAAAACAGCCACAGTTTTGACCGTGGTGGCAATCTTCGCAGTTGCGCTTTTGGGGATTCATAAACTCCTTGAAGTGATTTACACATTGTTTATTAACAGTATCTACTAATCTTAAAAGGGGAAAAAATGGAACAAGCAAAATGGTATGTTTTGCACACATTTTCTGGATATGAAAATGTTGCAAAAGAAAACCTTGAAACCGTGCGCGACAAATTCAATTTGCAGGATCGCATTTTCGATATCATCATTCCTATGGAAGAAGTGCTTGAAGAAAAAAACGGCAAAAAGAAATTGGTGCGCAGAAAGGTTATGCCTTGCTATTTAATTGTGAAAATGATTTACGGCGATGATATTTGGCATAACATCACAAGAACGCGCGGCATCACGGGCTTTGTTGGGCCAAAAGGTCGTCCACTTGCTCTAACCGAAGACGAAGTTCGCAAACTTCACCTTGAACAACCTGCAAGGGTTGAGCTTGACCTTGCCGCAGGCGATAAGGTTGAAATCATTGATGGTCCACTGGATAAATTTGTGGGCACAGTGGTTTCTGTTGATGCGGAAAACGGAAAGGCCAAGGTTGTGGTTGAAATGTTTGGCCGCGACACAGAGGCAACTTTGGATTATTCACAAATAAGAAAGGCATAAATCGGGGCGGGCGTGCCTTGGCGCGCCGAATGGCGCGCAGGGGCGGCTTTGCAAGCCGCCCGCAAACCCGCAAGGGTTTGTGAAGGCACGCCCCAGCAAAATTTTTTTGTGGGAGGGTGTTTTGCCACACCCCCAAACCACATAAAAGGAGAGACAAAATGGCAAAAGCAAAACTTACTGCAGTTGTTAAACTGCAATTGCCAGCTGGAAAAGCAACTGCTGGCCCTCCTGTCGGCTCATCTCTTGGGCCTCACGGGATCAACATCGGTCTTTTCGTAAAAGATTTCAACGAAAAAACCGCATCACAAGCAGGATTGATTATCCCAGTGGTAATCAACATTTATCAAGATCGTTCATTCGATTTCGTTATGAAAACACCACCTGCACCAGTTCTTATCAAAAAGGCATGTGGTCTTGATAAAGCATCTGCAAAACCAAACAAAGAAAAAGTCGCAAAAATCACACAAGCACAAATCAAAGAAATTGCAACACTTAAGATGCCAGACCTTAATGCAAAAAACATCGAAACTGCAATGTCAATGATCGCAGGCACAGCCCGCAGCATGGGTGTAACAGTTGAGGAGGCAGAATAATATGGCAATCAGCAAAAGATTTAAAGCAGCCAAAGCAGCTGTTGATTCAACAAAACTTTATGATGTGAAAGAAGGCCTTGAACTTGCAATCAAAAATGCAAACGCAAAATTTGATGAAAGTATGGAACTTCACCTTAAACTTGGTGTTGACGGCCGTAACGCAGATCAACAAGTTCGTGGCGTTGTGGTTCTTCCAAACGGCACAGGTAAAAAAGTTCGCGTTTTGGTTATCGCAAAAGGTGATAAGGCAGATGAAGCTGAAAAGGCAGGCGCTGATTTCGTTGGCGCAGAAGATATGATCGCTAAAATCCAAGGCGGTTGGCTCGACTTTGATGTCTGCATCACAACACCTGATATGATGGGTGTTGTTGGTCGCATCGCACGTGTGCTTGGTCCAAAAGGTTTGATGCCAAACCCAAAATCTGGCACAGTAACTGTTGATGTAACAAAAGCAATCAACGATGTTAAAGCCGGTAAAGTTGAATATCGTCTTGACAAAACAAACAACATTCACGTTTTGTTTGGCAAGGCAAGCTTCGGCGTTGAAAAACTTATGGAAAACTACGAAACCCTTATGGCGGCAATTGTAAAAGCAAAACCTGCTGCTGCAAAAGGTCAATACATTAAAAATGTAACCGTAACTTCAACAATGGGCGTAGGTATCAAACTTAACGCGCGTTCATAATTAAAAATTTGGGACAACCTCCCAAATTTTTTTATATAAAGCAGTTGTGTGTCATGTATATGGTATATTTATAAAAAAAGGAGTTAATATGACCAAAGAAGAAAGATTAAAAGTTTATGATGAGGCCGTGGAAATTTGGGGCATTGTTGGGCAATATGATCAGTGTGTTGAAGAAATGGCAGAATTGACCGTTGCAATCAGCAAATTCAAGCGAAAACTTTTACACAACGAATATCAAGGCCAGGCAGAAATTGAAAACAATTTGGTTGAAGAAATTGCCGATGTGTTTATCTGCATTGAAGAAATGATAAATCTTTTTGGCGAGGACAAGGTTAATGCCGCAATTGAACAAAAAATGCAAAAATTTAAAAATGAAATAAAAGAAATAAAAAAATAATAAAACAATTGTTTTTTAATATAAAATAAGTCTTTTTAAATAAATTGAATAAAAAATTCACTTTTTACAAAGTGAATTTTTTATGTATTTAATCAAGGTGTTTGATAAAGCAACGGCGGCGCTTGTGTTGGTCATGCTCAAAATTTTTCCAAGTTTGCTGAATTTTTATGTTGTCTTCAAGGTTCAAATTTGTTTCGGCATATTCAATTTTATATTTTGTCATAACATCAATAATGTGTTTCATAATCACAGCCGTCAACCCACGGCTTTGATATTCATCGCGAACACCCACGAGTGCAAAATCCACAATTTTTGGATGCTTGACCGCTTTCAGTACGCGGCAAAGTGCCGGTGGGGTAATGCGTCCTTTTGATTTTGAAATTGCATCTGAAAGCGATGGAATTGCAAATCCAAATGCAACAACGCGGTCATTTTCGTCAACAAGCACAATGATGAAATCCTTGTTGATAAACATTTTGAATTGTGAAATGATTTGTTCGCGCATTTTATCATTGAATGGCACAACGCCGTGCAAACTGCAATATGCTTCGTCCAAGACCTCAAAAATTTGCGCTTTATAATGGTCAATAAATTTATTTTTGTTGCTTGTGTCGGCAATTTTAAGGTTATATCTTTTCAAAACCGCTTCACTCATACGGTTGATGCGCTCGTTTGGCTGCTTTGGCACAAAAATTTTATATTCAAGCCAATCTTTTTCTTTCACATATCCGCAATTTTCAATAAGCGTTTGATAATATGGATAATTGTACTGTTCTT
>JAFVTB010000140.1 GCA_017503445.1 Clostridia bacterium | reverse complement strand
CTTGTCTGCAAGATCAAAGCCCTTGATAGTAAGGCTCGCCATCTCCTGTACCGATGCGCCCGGGCGGACTAGTGGCGCTGACCAATAAAATTGAAAACTATCCAGGTTTTGAATCAATTTCTGGCCCAGACCTTGCCATGAAGATGTTTGACCAAGCCGAAAAACTTGGCATGGAAGTGGTGTTTGCGGACGTAACCAATTATGAACTTGAGGGCGATGTGAAAAAAATCATCACGCCTGAGGGGGTTTATGAGGGGCGTGCAATCGTTTTGGCGCTTGGCGCAACCGCAAGACAACTTGACTTGCAGTCAGAGCGTGAGTTTGCGGGGCGCGGGGTAAGCTACTGCGCCACCTGCGATGGCAACTTCTATAAGGATAAAATTGTTGCCGTTGTTGGCGGGGGCAACAGCAGTTTGTCTGCCGTGCTTTATCTTGCAAACATTGCCAAAAAGGTGTATCTTGTTCACCGCCGCGACACTTTTAATGCCGAAGCCGTTCAGGTGCAAAAAATGTATTCACTCACCGAAGGCGAAAATGCAAAAGTCACATTTTTGCCCGACAGCGTGATAAAAGACCTTGAAGGAAACGGCAAGGTTGAAAAAATGATTATTGAAAACCAAAAAACAAAAGAAATCAGCGAATTTGCCATTGATGGCGTGTTTGTTGCAATCGGCCGCCGCCCAGACACAGGGTTTTTGAACGGAAAAATCAACCTTGACAAAGGCGGGCAAATCATCACCGATGAAAATATGCAAACCAATGTTGCGGGCGTTTATGCCGCAGGTGATGTGCGCAGCGGAAGCTTGAAGCAAATCGTCACCGCCTGCAGCGATGGTGCCATCGCCGCCAGCCGCATAATTGCATATTTAAATAAAAGATGAAAAAAACCGCAATTTGCGGTTTTTTTTAAATAACGGATTTGTTTACATAATTAATTAACTAAGATTTTTGTAACTAGATTTTGTCACTGCCCTAAAACTTTTATATCACCCCCTTTAAAGAATTTTTGTTTCAAATTTCTTTAAAGAAGTTTAAGCACTATATAACTGCAGGACAAAAGCTGGGCGCACGCCGTAGGTAGTAGTCACATCGTAGTAGGAGGCGATGCTGCCATTCGCGCGGACGTAGTACGCGCTGCCAGAAATCGGTAGGTCACCTGAGCGCAACCACCAAGAGACGCCAATCTCACACTTCGTGACTGAATCTAAATATGACGTTACATAGAAACTTTCGGTGTTCTTTATTCCCGCCAAAGGAAATAAATGAGCGTTTTCAATGGTTGATGTTGCGGAGCCATAATATAATGTTGTAAGTTTTTGCGGCGCTATTGGAAGCGCTTGAAGTGCTAAACTTAGTTCACTTGTGCCCCCATAAATCGTTTCATTTATATATTTTTCAAGGTTTGAACCTTTATAGTTGTTGCCAACACTTGTGCTTGTATTAAATTGAACCCCGTCAGGATCAACAGCCTTTTCTGCTAAGCACAACACACATCCATCTCCAATTTCTTTATTTGGTTTTGCTTCGGACGAAATTGCATACATTTCTCTTGCAATTGCATTGCCGGCAGGGGTTCTATCAATTGTTGAAGTTTGGCTAAACCCTCCTTGAACAGGACCCGCATTTTGTTGAAATTCACCTGTAAAATCACCAACACAGCCACTTACACTTGGATCATAACCAATAATCACCCAATTGACTCCACCTGCTGTGAAATAGGTGTATCCCGTTAAATATGTCAACGCATTGGCATATTTGATTTCAAGGCCGTAATCGGTTGTGAAAACAACAGGATCATTTTCTGGGT
>JAFVTB010000139.1 GCA_017503445.1 Clostridia bacterium | reverse complement strand
GCAACCACACATAAAACCAAAATAAGCACCTTGCTGCCGCGAAAAAAGCCCAAAAGTGCATACTTCAAATTCATTGCCTTGCGGCTTAATCGCCAAGATGTTCGCATAAAATATAATTATTATCCCCGCGCCAAAAAAATACATAAAAAAGCCCCTGCATTATGCAAAGGCATCTTCAATATGATTGATTTCAAAATCGTGCTTATCGCCAACAACTTCAATAATGTCAAAGCGATAATCCACATCAAAAAGGCGATTTTGGTCAAGATAGCTTTCCGCAGAGTGGATAATATGCCGCTGCTTTGTGCGGTTCACCGCATCAGCCGGCTCACCAAACCCACGACTGGCGCGGGTTTTCACTTCCACAAAAACATATGTGTTTTTCTGGCGAGCAATGATATCAAGTTCGCCATAAAATGTGCGAAAATTCTTTTCCAAAATCTTATACTTTTTCTTTTTTAAAAAAGCCAATGCGGCGCTTTCGCCCGCATTGCCATAAACTTGATTTTTATTCAGCATCTTTTTCTTCTGCTTCTTTTTCTTCTTTTGCGGCGGTCACAACTTCGCCATGTTCATTATAAACCTTTGGGTTGTTGTTTACAACGGAATAAATCGCGTTTTCGCTTACGGTGACATAATTTTTCTTTTTTTCACCTGTTTCAATCACGATGAATTTGCCGATTTCTTTTTCAACAACTTCGGTGATTTTGCCAAAAACGCCAGAATATGTCAAAACATATTCCCCAACTTTCAAGCTTTCAATAAGCATTTTTTGTTTTTCTTGTTCTTTTTTGTTTTTGCGCATCATCATCACAGGATAAAGAACAAGCATCAAAACTAAAACAACCAAAAGCACAATGTTTCCAGTGGTCATTTAAAACCCTCCTTAATATAATTTCGTAAAGAAAACAATTAAAAGCGCAATGCTTAAAATTGGCAAAAGAATCTGCGAAACGGTTGTCAGTAGTAGCATATATATTCTTCCTTCTTACACACAAACATGATAACACAAATCTTGAGGTTTCGCAAGTGTTCTTTTGTTTTTCTTTGTAAAAACCCCAAGAATTTCCGCGAAAATTTTAAACACCTGAAATAAATAAAAAAAACAATAAAAATTATTGTTTTTTATTAAAAATGATTTAATTTTTTATTTATTTTCGTATTTTTTTAGAAATTCTTCTTTAAAGTCGGTGAAACGATCTTCCCAAATGGCTTTCTTGGCATCTTCGGTCAGCTTGGTTAAAAAGCGCAAGTTGTGAATGCTGAGAAGCTGGGCGCCAAGCATTTCACCTGCATTGATAAGATGACGAATATATGCACGGGAATAATTGCGGCAAGCATAGCAATCACAATCCTCTTCAATCGGACGAAAATCGTTTTTAAACTGCGCGTTCCGGATAACCAATTTTCCATTTTTTGTAAACGCAGTGCCGTTGCGCGCAATTCGGGTTGGCAACACGCAATCCATCATATCAATGCCGCGCGCGATGCCTTCCAAAACATAATCTGGGCTACCCACCCCCATAAGATAATGAGGCATATTTTCTGGCAAGTGCGGCTTGAGGACATCAAGCATTTTAAGCCCGATTTCTTTTGGTTCACCAACCGAAACCCCACCAATTGCAATTCCACATTTTGCATACGGCAAAACATCGTTCAGGGATTCAAGGCGCAAATCTTCATAGAAATTGCCTTGCACGATTGGGAAAAGCATTTGCTCTGGATTTTTATGTGCGGCAAAGCAGCGTTTAAGCCACTCTTTCGTCCTGACATTTGCGGATTTTGCATATTCTTTGCTTGCGCCATAAGGACTGCACTCATCAAACGCCATAATGATATCCGCACCCAAATCGTTTTGGATTTGCATACATTTTTCGGGCGTGAAAACAAGTTTTGCGCCGTTCAAATGGTTGCGAAATTCCACGCCATCATCGGTGATTTTGCGAAGGTCAGACAAACTGAACACTTGAAAACCGCCACTGTCGGTGAGGATTGGCCTGTCCCAATTCATAAACTTGTGAAGGCCGCCTGCGGCTTTCACAATATCTTCACCCGGGCGAAGGTGCAAATGATATGTGTTCGACAAAATGATTTG
>JAFVTB010000017.1 GCA_017503445.1 Clostridia bacterium | reverse complement strand
CGTTCACGTAGGAACCGGGAGCCCGGTTCTTCCAGGCCTCCAGTATGCAGATGGAGATTCGATCCACCAGCAGTTCTAGAACCTCATCGCCAGTAGCAACGTCGGGATTGCTGGAAACGGGAGCGGATTCGATGTACTTCCGGTCAGCAGGCAGCTCACTTTCCAGCAAAGTCCGGAAGCTGTGGCCCATCTTCAAATGCATGGCCACATAACCCTCACGGGTATAAACGGGGCCGGTGTGGGTGTGGATGGCAGAAATCATAACCTTCATAGGATCCAGGCCCAGGCCGTTGCCGGCCAGACGCTCCCGGATCAATATTACCAGATTTCCGCCGACAGCAACCAGGTCGGTGCTAACCAGCACCATCTGCTCTCCGCCTGCTTCCACAGCCAGTGCAGTAGCAGTCAGAGGCTTTTCTACATACTGGGAGATCCGTTCCGCGAACTGACCTGCCAGAGAGATCTTCTTATCTGGGGTGATGTCCACTTCGGACCAACCGATAAATAACTTGCTCATATTTGTCCTCCGAAATTATAATAATAAATTTGGGGTTCATTATAATGCGGCTTCCCTGGCTCCCTGTGAAGCACAGCGATGCAATCCGAACCCCGCACCTGATTGGGCAGGGTTCGGATTATTGTTCACAAAAGAAAGCATCTCCAGCACCGTGATAACACACTTGCGCAGCGACTCGCCATCCTTATGCCAAACGGATCTTCAAATAGCAAGTAGTATACAGATCAAATTTCAGATAAGTGGTTAGGGATTGGGCAGTGGTTTTGTCCGTGCGGAAAAGCTTCATATCGTTAAATTCATCCACCACATAATATTCTATCGCCTTCAAACCTTCTTGTTGCTTCTAATACTTGTGGAAGAACTTTTGCTTCAAACTCTTGCTTTGTGAATCCAACATCGCGTGTTTGCGTTTGTTTATAAACACTTTGCCAAGCGCTGTTGGTTAAGTCCCTTGTGGCGGCGCGTAATTCTTCAAATGTAATTTCGGGTCTTACCATATTGGATTTTTTTAGTTTTTCTTTTTCAAAATGTATTGTTGCTTTATATTCTTCTTGATTTTGGCTGGCGTTTAAATCTTGTAATTCTTTCAGCAAAAGTTTTTCGTTTTGCCTTGTTAATTCTTGACTTGAAATTAAAAATTCAGCATTTTTTGAAGCGAAAGTCAAAATATTATTTCTCCTAAAACAAGTATAACTAAATTGAAAATTATTGTCAACTTTGGTAATTATTTTATTTCATCTTGAAATCTTTGTTCGTCAATAATTGTGATGCCAAGAGCGCGGGCTTTGTCAAGTTTGCTGCCTGCGTTTTCGCCGGCGATAAGAATATCCGTTTTCTTTGAAACGGTGTTCACAACACTTGCCCCAAGCGCCTCCAAAATTGCGGTGGCTTGCGTACGCCCAAGGGCTTGCAGTGTGCCTGTCAAAACAACAGTTTTGCCATTGAAAATTGTTTCGCGAAACTCTGTGGCTTTTTCGCCATAAACAATCTTCACGCCATATTCCAAAAGCTTGTTGATTTGGAAAATATTATCCGCATTGCGGAAATATTCAAAAATATTGTTTGCAACCACATCGCCAATGCCATTAATTTCCAAAATGCTTTCAAGCGGCGCGTTCATAAGGTCAGAAAGTGTGGCAAATTTCTTTGCAAGGTCCTTTGCGGTTTTCACGCCCACATCGCCAATGCCCAGCGCATAAATAAATTTATCAAACGCAACGGTTTTGGAATCTTCCAGCGCCTTTTCAAGGTTTTTTGCGCGCTTGCCTTTTTTCACATCAAAGCCTTCCAGCATCATAAATTCCTGCCCCGTCAGTTCATAAAGTTCGTGCAATTTTTTGATGCCCCACGCGTTATATATTTTTTCAATCGTGGAAAAACTCAAGCCATCAATATCCATACCATGCTTGCCCGCAAAGTTTGCAAGGCGGTCAATCACTTGCTCTGGGCAATCATCGTGGTTTGGGCAAAACAAATTTGCGCCAATTTCTTGAAGTGTTGCCCCGCAACTTGGGCAAATAGAGGGCTGGGGGATTTCCTTACTGTTTGGCAGTTCTTCCGCCAGCCCCAAAATTTCTGGGATAACTTCATTGCTTCTGCGCACAAAAACGCGGCTGCCGATTTTCACGGATTTCTTTTGTATATCCCCAAAATTGTTAAGGGTTGCGCGTTCAATGGTTGCACCCGCAAGTTCAACAGGTTCAATGATTGCAATTGGCGTAAGTTTGCCCGTTCTGCCCACTTGCCAAACAACATCTTTCAAGATGCTTGAAACTTCTTCCGCATCAAATTTGTATGCCATTGCCCACTTGGGGAATTTTGCGGTGAAGCCAAACTCATCGCGTTTGTCCACTTCGTTAAGGCGCACAACCACGCCATCAAGCAAAATGTTTTCATGGTGGCGTGCGGTGTCCAGAAAATCAATTTCATCAAAAATTTGGTTTATGGTGCTGTTCACCTTGAAATATGTGCCGGTGTTAAAGCCGTTTTGCTTCAAAAACTCAATCATCTCTGCCTGTGTGGCAAAATTTTTGCCTTCGGCAAAATGAATTGTGTATGCAAAAAAATCAAGATTGCGCTCGGCGGTTTTTTTGGGGTCAAGGTTGCGCAGCGCGCCCGCCGCCGCATTTCGCGCGTTCTTAAGCTGCTCGGTGGTGTTTTCGTTAAATTTTTTCAGGTTTGAAAGCGTTATCATTGCCTCGCCCTGCACAATCAGTTTGCCCTTAAAATCAATTTGCAGCGGCAGGGATTTTATTGTCTTTGCCTGCGCCGAAACATTTTCACCCACAAGGCCATTTCCGCGCGTGCCTGCCGAAACAAACTGCCCGTTTTCATACATTGCCACAAGTGAAAGCCCATCAAACTTGTGTTCTGTGGTGAATGTGGCGGCTGGGAATTGCGCCTTGATGTCATTAAACCATTTCAAAAGTTCTTCTTTGGTTTGGCATTTATCCAAACTGTAAAGCCGATATTCGTGCGGATATTTTTCAAACCCGTCCAAAATTTCCCCGCCAACGCGCTGGGTTGGTGAAGTTGGCAAAACGATGCCGGTTTCGCGCTCCATTTGCACAAGGCGATCATACAGCGCATCAAATTCTTTATCCGAAATTGTTGGATTGTCCAGAACATAATAATTGTAACAATGTTTATTGATTTCATCCACAAGTTTTTGCATTTCGTTCATTTTCAATCTCCTTATTCAACAATTGTGATTGGCGCGATATCCAGCATAAGGGTTTTCACGCCGATTTGCGGAAAGTCAATATCCCCTGTGCGTTCGTCCAAATCTATGGCCAAAATCTTGCCTTCGCCAAAGCGTTTGTGCATCACGGTTTGTCCCACTTTGAACGCAAGTGGCGCTTCGCCTTTTGAAGTGTTGCCTGTTTTGATTAAATCAACCTGAGTTGCAATGGTTTTTGTTGTGGATTTAAATCCGCCATCAAATGCACCATCAAATGGCGCAAAATTTGCGCGTTTTGCAAGCCCTGCATTTTCAACAAATCGGCTTTCAATCATATGATTTCTGCGCCCGTAAAGATAGCGCGTTTTACACCCAGAAACAAAAAGTTTTTGCTTTGCGCGCGTGATGCCAACATACATCAGGCGGCGTTCTTCTTCCATTTGTTCATCATGCCCGCGTGCGCGGCTGATCGGGAAGATGTCTTCCTCAAGCCCCACCAAAAACACAACCTTAAACTCAAGTCCTTTCACGGCATGCACGGTTGCAACAATCACATTTTCGCCTGATTCTGGGCTGTCCATATCACTGATGAGCATAACACTTTGCAAATAATCGCTCAGG
>JAFVTB010000138.1 GCA_017503445.1 Clostridia bacterium | reverse complement strand
CATAAAATCAATTTCTTGGGCTGGGGGCAGATTGCTTGGGTTTGAAACCTCCAAAATTTCACCATCGGTTTTATAAACCTTATAATTCACGCTTGGGGCGGTGGTGATAAGGTCAAGATTATATTCCCTTTCAAGGCGTTCAGTGATGATTTCCATATGAAGTAGCCCCAAAAACCCGCAACGGAAGCCAAAGCCCAGCGCCTGCGAAACTTCCGGCTCATATACCAGCGAAGCATCACTTAAACTCAGTTTTTCAAGCGCTTCTTTAAGGTCTTCATATTTTGAACCATCAACGCAAAAAATCCCGCAGAACACCACAGGCAAAACTTCTTTATATCCCGCAAGCGGGGCATCTGCGCCATTTTCAGCAAAAGTAATTGTGTCGCCAACCTTGGTGTCGGCAACATTTTTTATGCTGCCCGCCAAATATCCAACATCGCCCGCACGCAAAACATCAACCTGCGCTTGGCGAGGCGTGAACACACCAACTTCTGTTACATCAAAAGTTTTGCCGGTTGCCATCATTTTGATTTTATCGCCTGCTTTCACACTGCCATCAACCACACGGATCAAACTGATTGCCCCACGAAAGTTATCATAAAAACTGTCAAAAATTAGGGCTTTCAATGGCTTGTCCTCTTCCCCGCGTGGGGCAGGAATATTTTTCACCACCGCGCGAAGCACATCATCAATGTTGATGCCTTCTTTGGCAGAAATGCAAGGAATATCATCGGCAGGCAGGCCAATGACATCTTCAATTTCCTTTTTGACCTCGTCCACGCGCGCAGAAGGCAAATCAATCTTGTTGATAACGGGCAAGATTTCAAGGTTGTTTTCAATGGCAAGATATGCGTTTGCAAGGGTTTGCGCCTCAACACCTTGGCTGGCATCAACAACCAAGATTGCCCCTTCGCACGCACACAAACTGCGCGAAACTTCATATGTGAAATCGACATGCCCCGGTGTGTCAATCAAGTTCAAAATATAATCTTCACCATCAAGGTGATATTGCATTTTGGTTGGGGTGAGTTTGATTGTAATCCCGCGTTCGCGTTCAAGATCCATACTGTCCAAAATTTGATTTTGCATATCGCGCTTTGCAACACTGCCCGTTGCCTCAATAAGGCGATCTGCAAGCGTGCTTTTGCCATGGTCTATGTGTGCAATAATGCAAAAATTTCTGATTTTTTCTTGCCGTGAAGCCATAAGTTTATTCCTTATCCTTTTTCAATTTTTTTGATAAGGAATTATAGCACACCGCAAACCCTTTTGCAAGCAATCTTCCAACTGTGGCGCGCTGAAGCGCAAAACTTGCGGCAAAA
Organism: Clostridia bacterium; assembly: GCA_017503445.1. Taxonomy (GTDB): domain Bacteria; phylum Bacillota; class Clostridia; order Christensenellales; family UBA1242; genus UBA5489. Next base: position 1,525 of record JAFVTB010000138.1, on the reverse strand, counting down.
CAAAGGATTTGCCAAAGGCGAATTTCGCCAAAAGCAACAGTCAGCACAACCACAAAAAACACACCGCTCGCCATAAGTGTGGCAAACAAATCCAAGATGTGCCTTATCCATTTGTTATATTCGCAAAGTGCGTGGAAAAAGCGGGCAAGGTCAAAGATAAACCCGCACAAAAAACCCGATAAAAGCAGCCAAAGCAAAATTTGCCCTTGCATAAGTGTTTCGTAAAGCATTATTTAAAAATCCGTTTCATAAAACCTTGTTTTTTCATTGCATACTTCATTTGAAAAACAAGGCCATCAACAATAAGAATTTTGTTTTCAAGGTCAAGGCGCTGGATTTCCATATTTTCGCCCAAAATGCAAAGGCGTTTGCCGGCTTGCTCCACAATCACTTCGGTTGGGCAAACAGTGATGACCTTTTCAACGCCGCTTAAAAACAAATTGGTTTGATTGGTCAGGGTTATTGTGCTGTCCATAAAAACTCCTTTATTTATGTATATAGATAAACCTTTGTTGATATAACCTTTATTTTTTCAAAGGCAGGCGCTGGGAAAGCACACTGCTTTCAAAGCAAAAAGTGCACGCATTTTTGTTTTCATATTTTCTTTCGGCAAGGTCAACAAGTTTATCCAAAAGTTCCCTAAACGACATTTTGGAAAACATAAAGTTTGAAAAACTGCCTGGGATTGAATTGATTTCACTGATGAAAAGTTCTTCGGTGTCGTTGTTATACAAAAAGTCCACCCGCACAACGCCCGCGCAGCCCAAAGTTTTATACGCCGCGCGCGTAAGACGCTTGATTTCTTGCTTTATATATGCGGGAAGTGGCTGTGATTTGGTTTTTATTGCCTTTGCGTTTTTGACAATATATTTTTCCTTAAACCCAAAAAATTGTTGCCATGTGGCGGGCTCATCAATTGATGAAAGTGTGATATCTTCGCCCATTCCAAAAGCCGCGCAGTTAAGTTCGCGAAGATGCAAAACGGCCTCTTCCACCAGAATTTTTTCATCAAAGGTTTTGGCAAGATCAATGGCATCGCCAAGTTCACTTTGATTTTGGCAAAGCGTTATCCCAATTGAACTGCCCAAGTTTGCGGGCTTCACCACAAGCGGAAAATCAAGCACAGTTTTGATATCCCCAATAACTTTTTGCGGCTTGGATAAATATTCTTGCTTACTAAACCACATATAACGCGGGATTGGGAAATTGTTTGCTTCAAAAATTTGCTTCATAAAAATTTTGTCCATACATATGGCGGAAGATGCCACACCGCTTGAAGTGTATGGGATTCCCGACAGTTCTAAAAGCCCCTGAAGCGTGCCATCTTCACCATTTGTGCCATGGCAAGCGATTATGGCGCAGTCCACCTTGCAAACGGGCTTTGATTTAAATTTGCCTTCCATAAACAAAACATTTTCGCCTGCTTTTAAAAACACTTGTGGCGATGTGGAATATTGAAAATCAATAAAATCCTTTGGCGCATTTTGTTTTTTTGCCCAAAACCATTTGTTGAACTTGTTGATAT
>JAFVTB010000137.1 GCA_017503445.1 Clostridia bacterium | reverse complement strand
TGGTTCTTTATTATTATAATCTAAAAATTCAAAAAGTCAACAGCCCAAACCTATAAAAAAAGAATTGCAATTCGACCCTTTCGGTCATACCTTGCAAACAAGGCCAATGCAATTCTTGAAAAATTGTACGACTGGGCAATTTTTGTGAGTTCGCCGAATATATCGCAACCCTGTTGCAGAGCAACTCTCTTAAAGTCGTAAAATAATTTTAACTCAAAAAGAGAAAATTGTCAATTTTTTTTTAAATTACCCCCTTGAAAAATTTTGGGTTTTGAGTTATGATTGTGGTGAAAGGGCGCAATTTGCGCAGTGACAAATGAAAAAAATTGATGATGCAAAGCGAAAAAAAATTGCCGCGGCGCGTGCGCGCGTGGCAAATAAACTTTCAGCGCGGCCAAGCGGTGAAGTTGTTTTTAATGCAGACAACAAAATTTTTGTAAGTCACACCGTTGAAAACACCCCTGAAAACCTTGCCAATTTTGATAACCGAATTGCCCATCAAATTCTAAATTTTGACAAGTTATCTCAACATGAATGGGAAGTGTTTTTGCGGGAATATATTGTTTATTCAGCGCTTCAAAGTGGTTTAAACGATTTCGATTTATGTTTTAAAACCAGTTTTGTTGGCACACCAGAAAAAGGCCGCGTGGAAACCAATTTTATTATGTTGACGGCAGAATATTTGTTGCCAACATCATGCATTGAAGAATTTGTGGATATGCTGGACACCATTGATCATGAACTGACCCACATTGCTGATGAAAAATCAAATATTATCACATATCGAAAGTTTGATAATGAACAAGGATATCTTCCGCGTGTGTTTATGCCCACAAATTTTGAATTTTTGCAAAATCTTTTGGATTTTGAAGATGAAAAAATTGTTGAAGGTCTTTCCAATGGTGTGTATTATTTCACTGAATGGGAAGTTCATGCCCGCGCCGTGGCGGCAATGCGTTTAAAGCGTCTTGCGCCAATTTTAAGGGATAATGCGCGCCCTGCAGGATTTGTTGAGGGGTTGCACCAAAAGAAAATTGCCACATCTTTTGCCAATTGCGTAAAGGCGTTGTGCGATAAGGAATGTAAATATGCCGATCACCTGCAGCAGCATCTTGATAAATATTGGCCGGTGGTGCAGAAAGAATTTGCCAAAGTTTTGCCGGTTTTAAAGGGTTCAGTGACCAGTTTTGACGACACCAACAGTCAAAAGGAACTTATCTTGAATTTCCCTCTTGATATGGCAAGTTTGATTGCTGAACCTGAATTGTCCAGCCAAAGGGCATTTGATGATTTGTTTTCCTTTCTTATTCGTGCCAACTGTCGCAATGCCAGTCCGTTTTATGAAATCATAAGCGCAAAACAAAATGTCCGCAGCCGTGAAATGCTTTCCGCGCTTTATGACCACATGTCCAAATACGGGCCGTCATCGCTTTATTCTTTCCACAATGCAATGATTCAGGCGGGTGAGTTTGCGGCGAAAGAATTTGGCAAAGTGGCAATCAATCCACAATATCTTAACCGCGAGATGGCGCTGCAACATCGTAAACGCGCAAGTTGTGAATATATAAAATAAATTATTAAAAAAAAATCCCAAACGGGATTTTTTATATTTTTTCAACAATGCGCAATTTTGCGCTGGTGCTGCGGGGGTTGTGGGTTTGCTCTTCAGCGCTTGCAACAATGGGTTTTTTGTTCAAGATTTTGATTTTTGCTTTATGCCCGCAAATGCAAATTGGAGACTCAGGTGGACAAATGCAATCGGTTGCGTTTTCACGGAAGATGTTTTTGGCGATACGGTCTTCCAAAGAATGGAATGTCAGCACCGCCAGCCGCCCGCCCACTGCAAGGCGGTCAATCATATCTTGAAGCGCGCGCTCAAGCCCTTCAAGTTCGCCATTCACTTCTATGCGAATGGCCTGAAAAGTTTTCTTTGCTGCACCGCCAGAAGTGAAGATATATTTTTTGGGCAAACATTCTTCAATAATTGTATTCAATTCGCCTGTGGTGTCAATGGTTTTTTCTTTTCGATGCTTCAAAATGTTTGCAACAATCAAGTTTGCAAATTTTTCTTCGCCATATTCGCGCAAAATTTTCAAAAGTTTTTCTTTGGGATAAAAATTCACAACATGCCATGCGGTTTTTTCTTGTGTTTGGTCCATGCGCATATCAAGTGGTGCATCAAAACGGAATGAAAAGCCCCTTTCGGCGGTGTCAAGTTGATGGCTGCTGACGCCCAAATCCACCAAAATCTTGTTTGGTGAGTGGATTTCAAGGTTATTCAAAACATTTGCAAAATCTTTAAAGTCAGATTTCACAATCGCCTTGTTTTTATGCTGTTTAAGGCGCTTTGCGCTGTGGGAAAGCGCATCATCATCGCGGTCAATGCCCACTAAAAAACCTTGGGGAATATGCTTGATGATTTCGCTTGAATGCCCGGCGCCTCCAAGTGTGCAATCCACAAAAACATCTGTGGGTTGAAGGTTAAGCCCGGATATAATTTCATTCAGCATAATTGGTTCGTGATAAAATTCCATATTTTTTCCTTTAAATTGGCAGTAGTGTTTGCAAAGATTCTGCAAACTTAAGTGCTGCAGGTGCAAAAAGTGTGCTTTGTGAAAGCGCGGTTGCAAGGTCTTCTATTTGCGTGGTTGAAAGCGTCCAAAAGCCCTGGGTGTCAATCAATTCGTCTGATTGTCCCGCCAAAACCATATCCAAAAGTGTGGTGGTTTGGGTGCTGTCTGCATAAGTGCTGTTTAAAAGTATAAGCGAAGGTGCAAGGTTTGTAAACTCGGTTGTCCACAAATTTTCATCGTTTGCCAAAATTGCCGCCGCATTTACATCTTCAAAATCTTTCAGTGCGTTATAAAGATATTGTTTTGCAATCTGTTTATGTTCTGTTGTGGCAAGGGTGGTGGTGTTGCAAAGCTTATCCAGCGCCGCCCCGATTTTTGCCGCATTTGTGGTTTCAAATTCATCATTAAGCAAAAGTTTTAAAATGCTTTTTGCATCCCCTGTGATTGCTTCAAAGGTTTGGATATCCAAACTCAGGTAAACCTCCAAAAGCGCAGTGATTGCTGTTTCAAAATCGCTTGCGCTGGCCTTCCATGCGGCAAGTTTTTCAGGGGTGGAAACATCAATTTTGCCCATATCACCTGCGGTTTGCTCAAGCGTTGGAACAATCATATTATTCAGCGCCCAAACAAATGCTTGGCAAAGTTTTGTGTCTTCAAAAATGGTGTCAAGTCCCGTTTTAAGAAGAGTTTTATCATCGGTTTGCGCCACAAGTGCCGTGGCGGTTTGGTTCATTTTTTCTGCGGTGGCACCTTGCATAAAGATTTCAATAATGCCCGTTGTGCCAAAGTTTGCACCCGCAGTGGCAAGCGCACTTGCGCTGGCCTTTAAATCTGCAAGTTTTGTGGTGTCTGCCAAGATGATATCCAAAAGCTCTTTGTTTTTGGCGCTGGCTGTTGTATAAAGTTTGTCGTTTTTAATCCAATCAAGTTTGATTGCATTCGCAATGTTGCCAGAAAACAAATTTTCAATTGTGTTGTTGGTTTCAAGTGCGGCATAATCCAAATTCTTGAATGCAAATGTTTTTATGTTTTGTGCCGTGATGGCCGGTTTTGCAAATTGGGCCACTTGCAAAAGTGCGGTGATTTCCGCGTTCCAGTCTGTGTTTTTAAGTGCTGTGAAATCAACAAACTTGCCAAATTTTTCCACGCGTGCAAATTCATCAAGTGCTTGATTCAAAAGGTTTTCGCCGCCCGCAGTGTTTGTGACAAGTGGGCTGGTTTGCAGTTCATCAAGTGCATTTGCAAGCGCCAGCGCCGCGGTTTCAAATTTGTCATGGTTGATCAGGGTTTTGATGTTTATGCTGCCTTCGTCAAGGTTGTTTTCAAGGGCAAAGTCTGCCGCAACAATCACATCTTCCAAAAGGTGCAAAAATGTTGCAGACACCGCGTCCCAATCAATGTTGTCTTGGGTAAGGCAGTCAAATTCAACGGGGTTTGTGGTGGTGTCAACCCCTTGATTTGCAAGTGTTGCCTCAAGCACGCTTTTTGCTTCGTTCAGCCCTATATTTATCCCGCCCACAATCGCCGCTTTCAGTGAAGAACTTTCAAACAAATAATCGATGATATCTTCCAAATAATTGTGATTTGCCACTTTGGAATTTTCATGCGTGCCATAAAGGCAGCTTTCCGCAAGGGTGAACCACTGTTTGATTGTAAGGTTTTGTGTTGTGGTGATTTCGCCCACAAGCCCACTTTCAATGCCTGCTTTTGCCATTCCCAAAAGCGCCACGCAATCGTTGTGCAGGTGGGTTGCAAGTTTGCCATCACCTGCTTGCAAACTTGCCCAAATTTGCGTCAAAAGTTCTTTTGCATAACCTGCGGTTTTCTGGTCAAGTTTGCCGCTTGAAACCAAATCCTCAATCAGTGTGCCATTCACGGCTTGGTCAAGATAGCTTTGCAAAAGTTCAATTCCCACAAGCTTAACCAGTCCGCTGTCAAACACGGCATCAACAGTGGTTTCAAGTTTGTCAAAATCCAAGTTTTGAAAGTTTATATTTCCACTTTCATCGGTTGTGTTTTGGATATGCAAAACCGTTTCGCCAACGGTGGCAAGTGTGTTCAATTCTTTGCGAAGTGTGATTGTTTCGCCGTTCACTTTGGTGGTTGAAATCGCGTCATAAAGTGCAAGGTCAACATTCAAAACGCCAGAAACTTTTGAAAGCACCGTGCCGTCCACTGCATTGATTATGTTCACCACATCTTGCCCCAAATTTTCGGTGATCAACTTTGAAAGTTCTGTATATTCAAAGGTTGATTCCGTGGTTTCGGCGCTGGCCGTGGGTGCAATATATTGTTTGATTGTATGCACTGTGCCATTGATTGGCAAAAACAGACAAAAGCAAATCACAAATCCACCAATCGCGCCAATCACGCCGCCCCACAAACGATATTTCTTTGGCTTTGGATTGTTCACAACAACAGGATGCCCGTCTTTCACTGTGTAAACTTTTTCCTCAATCTGGTTTTTCTTTTTGTTTTTCAAAAATGCTTTGTTGATTGCATAGGCGATATAGCTTATGCCCATTGCCACCGGCACCAGCACCATAAACACCGCCAAATTAATCAGCGCCGCCGGCAAGCCCGCCACAAGTTCTTGCAGTGCTGCATTATCCGCATAAATATCGGCAATTTCAGGAATGTTCATAATTTGCGCTTCAATAAATTGCCCAATTGTGCCCTCTGTTGGTGAAATTTGAATGTTGATAAGCGCCTTTGAAATCAGCGGTGATACCAGCAGCGCCACCCCCAAAAACACCACAAGCCAAATTGTGCGGATGCCACTTTTTTTTGCCCCGCGCAGCGCGCCAAACAAAAAACCAAATCCCACTGCCGCCAAAAGCACAAGGTTCAAAATCAGCCCAATCATATTTGCACTCATAATAACCCCCTTTATATAAATAATATAAACCAGCGCCCCAAAAATAGTCAAGCAATTTGCCCGCGCGCAAAAATTGTAAAGAATTCTTAAGAATATTAAAAACCAAATGTAAATAAAAACTAAGAATTATATACATAAAAAAACAGCCGTTTGGCTGCCTAAGTGCGATAGCGGTTCATCGTACGCTGGATTGTACGAGTTTTCAGGGTTTCGCGCTTGTCATAAAGTTTTTTACCTTTGCCCAGCCCAATTTGCAGTTTCACTCGCCCATTTTTATCAAAATAAATCTTCAGCGGCACAATGGTGAAGCCATCGGCTTCGCTTTTCTTTTTCAAATTCAAGATTTGTTTTTTGTGTAAAAGCAGCTTTCGATTGCGGCGGGCTTCAGGCACAAAAACACTGGCGTCTTCATATGGCTTGAAGTATGAGTTTTGCAAAAACGCTTCGTCTTGCGCGGAAATTTTCACAAAACTTTCACCAATAGAAACATGGCCTGCGCGGGCGGATTTCACTTCGCTGCCCTCAAGCGCAATGCCAACTTCCAATTCTTCTGTTATAAAATAATTGAAATATGCTTTTTTGTTTACGGCAATAATTTTCATAAAAATTCCTTAATTTTATTAAAAATAATTAAAATAAATTATTTTTTTATTTGTTTTTAATTAAATAATTATTTTATTTTCTTTTTTCTTTAAATTTCTTTTCCTTGAAATGCGGTTTTTTTGCAAATTTTGATTTATCAAGTTTTGGCCGGCGAATGTTTTCCTTGGTTGCTTTTTCCTTAAATTCGGTGTGTGCTTCGCAAAAATCAATTTGCCTTTTTGGCAAGTCCACCTTTGCCACACGCACATCAATTTGGTCACCATAACAATATTTGTGGTGATGGCCATTCAGTGTCATTGTTTTTTCGTTGTATTCATATTCGTCTTGCGGCAAGTTTTCAATGCGGATCATTCCTTCAACCGTGTTTGGCAATTCAACAAACACGCCAAAATTTGTTATGCCGCTGATTGTGCCGGTGTATTTTTCGCCAACGTGTTTTTGCATAAATTCAGCCATTTTCAGGTCTTCCACTTGGCGGCTGCCAACTTCGCTGCGCTTTTCTGTGTCAGAAGATTGCACAGATGCCTCTTCCACAAAAAGTTTCAAGCTTTTGTCATTTCTATCCACATCGCCGTGCAAAAAATCTTTGATGATGCGGTGGATTGAAAGGTCTGGATATCGGCGAATTGGGCTGGTGAAATGCGTGTAATATGTGCTGGCAAGCCCAAAGTGGCCAAGGCATTTTTCAAAATATCGCGCTTTTTGCAAACTCATCAAAAGCACTTTATTCAGCGAATGCTCATATGGTGTGCCATCAATTGATTGCAAAATTTGTTGATAATCTTTTGGCGTCACATCTTTTGGAAGTCTTGCCGAAAGCCCAAGCCCCTCCATAAAACCAATCAAATTTGCGCTTTTTTCAGGGGTTGGCACTTCATGCACGCGGTAAATAAACGGCACTTTTGCCTTAAAAAAGTGTTCGGCAACTGTTTCGTTGGCGGCAACCATAAAGTTTTCAATGATTTGATGCACAAAGTGGTTATCGTGGCGCTTTATGTCCACAAGTTCGCCGCGTTCGTTCATAATAAACTCTGATTCCGGCAAGTCAAACTCAAGATATCCTTCTTCGTTTTTCTTTGCCTGCAAAATGTTTGAAAGTTCATGCATCATTTCAAGCTGTGGCAAAAGATTAACATATTTTTCATCGCTGTGGTCGCCTTCCAAAACGGCTTTCACACTGTCATAGGTCAACCTTGCGGTGCTTTTCATAAAGCCCTCATAAATTTTGTGGTCAACCACTATGCCGCGTTCGTTAATTTCCATGTCACAGCACAAGCACAAACGTTCAACGCCTTCATTCAAACTGCAAATTCCGTTTGAAAGGGCGGTTGGAAGCATTGGAATCACATATCCCGGAAGATAAGTGCTGGTGCCGCGGGCAAAGGCCTCTTGGTCAATCACGCCGCCTTGCTTAACATAATGGCCAACATCGGCAATATGCACACCCAAAAGAAAATTGCCGTTTTCAAGGCGTGCGATGCTGATTGCATCATCAATATCTTTTGTATCCGCGCCGTCAATGGTGCAGATGATGCGGTTTGTCAAGTCAACACGCCCCACTTTTTCATGTGGCAAAACTTCTTGTGGGATTTCCTCTGATGCGTCCAAAACTTCACGCGGAAAGGTGTCGCGGATTTTGTTTTCGCGGATAATGGCCTTTTCAAGCACGCTGCGTTCGGTTGCGCGCCCCAAAACTTCAATCACTTCACCCAAAAGGTCATCATTTCCGCTTGGTTGTGCGGTGATTTTTGCAATAACCTTGTCGCCAACGGTTGCGCCGTTGATGTCCTTTGGGGAAATAAGCACCGTTTTGTGAATGCGCGGGTTGTCTGGCACAACATAGTTGCCCATAAGCCCATACATAAGGTTGCCCACAATTGTTTGGTTGGCATATTCCAAAATTTTCTTAACTTCAAAAACATTGGGGTCTGCGCCGTTTATGTGTTCAATCACCACCTTATCGCCGTCCAGCGCGCCAAACATGCTTGGCGGGGGAATGAAAAAGTCTTGGTCTTGTCCTTCAATCTTCACAAAACCAAAACCCTTACCCGTGCCAATCATTGTTCCTTCAAAATATTTTTCCATAAGATGTCCTTTTATAAATTAAAGCCAC
>JAFVTB010000136.1 GCA_017503445.1 Clostridia bacterium | reverse complement strand
CTTTGGGTGCAGGCATTGAAACTGATGTTCTTGCCAAAGCCAACGAACAACTTGTAAACTTACAAGAAAATAAGATGATCAAAGAAGAAACACCAGAAATGTAAAAAAAATAATTGTTTGCAAAAACAATTATTTTTTTTGTTTTATTTTAAAAAAAATATATTTTTTATTTATTTTTAAATTTAAAATAAAAAAAAACGGATTTTTTCCGTTTTTTTATTAAAATTTCTTTGTGTCTTTAAGCGTTGCGGTGCGGTTGAAAACAATTTTTTCTGGAGTTGTGTCTTTGTCAATGCAAAAATATCCGTTGCGCAAAAATTGATATCTTTCTTCAGTTGTGAATGTCAAGCCGTCTTCCACCAGTGCGTTTTCAATCACAGTCAAGCTGTTTGGGTTGAAAATATATTCGCCATTTTCGTCTTTTTCTGTGCCAATTGTCAAGTTTTCAAACAGGCGCACTTCCACGGGTTTTGCGTGGCGCGCATTCAGCCAATGAATGGTGCTTTTTGCTTTCACAGTGCAATCGCTGCCCGATTTTGTTGCGGGGTCATAGGTTGCATAAATCGTGGTTGTGTTGCCATTTTCATCGGTGTCAAAACCGGTGCAATTGATGATATATGCACCTTTCAAACGCACATTTGGACCGTTTGGATAAAGGCGGTGAAATTTTGGCACAGGCACTTGCAAGAAGTCTTCCGCTTCCACCCAAAGTTCGCGCCCAAACTTATATGTGCGGGTGGTTGTGGTTTCGTTTTGTGGGAAGTCTTCCAAAATAATGTCTTCTTCTTGGTTTTCTGGATAGTTGGTGATAATCAGTTTAATCGGTTTCAAAACCGCCATAATGCGCTTTGAAACTTGGTTCAGGCGATCACGCACAAAGTGTTCAAAAAATGCCATTTCGCAAATTGTGTTGGTTTTGCTGACCTTTGCTTCGCGGGAAAAATCCAGCAAACTTTCTGGCAACACACCGCGGCGTTTCAGCCCGCGAAGGGTGTAGATGCGCGGGTCATCAAAGCCCGAAATTTTGCCTTCGTTCACAAAGCGTTTTATGTGGCGCTTGCCAATCACAACGCCTTCAATGTTCAGGTTTGCGTATTCCACCTGTTTTGGGCGGTTTGTCAGACCGCTGTTTTCAATAACCCAGTTATAAAGTGGGCGATGGTCTTCAAATTCCAATCCGCAAATGCTGTGGGTTACGCCCTCAAGCGCATCATCCAGCGGGTGAGAGAAGTCATAGCTTGGATATATATTCCAGCTTCTGCCAATGTGCTGGTGGTTGCCGTATTGAATGCGGTAAATCACAGGGTCACGCATATTGATATTTGGGCTTGCCATATCAATTTTGGCGCGCAGGCAACGGCTGCCTTGTGGGAATTCGCCATTTTTCATGCGTTCAAAAAGGTCAAGGTTTTCTTCAACTGTGCGGTCGCGGTATGGGCTGTTGGTGCCGGGCTGAGTCAGTGTGCCACGAGTGGCGGAAAGTTCTTCGGGTGAATGATCACACACATACGCCTTGCCCTCTTTGATAAGTTTAAGGGCGATTTCATAGTTTTGCTGGAAATAATCGGT
>JAFVTB010000016.1 GCA_017503445.1 Clostridia bacterium | reverse complement strand
TATTATAAAACCACCAAAACCTGATACAATTTCAATTAGTGCATATTTATTGTATTTATTATACTTTATCTTCTTTGTTATCCTTGTGATATTGGCAGTTTTTCAACTTATCTATAATATTTTACCTTATGAAACACAATCTTTAATATTTGATATTTGGAAAATAATAGTTCCTATTAGTGTTTTGCTTGCTTATGATGCTGATTTCATTATTTATCAAATAAACACACACAAAAAGAAAAACAAATAAACTATCCGTTTTGGATAGTTTTTTTAATATTTACCATGCTTTTGCAACTTTGCCGATGGCTTGGGGATAGGTCAGGGCGACAATGTCTTCGCCAAGAACAAGTTCAACTTCCTTCACCACAAGGCCTTTTTTGCTGACAACGGCAACGCCAACAACATCGCCCTTATTCATCGGTGCTTTTGCAGATTTTTGAATATCAAACTTGATTTCATATTCGTGGGCTTTTCCAACGGGGGTTACGGCACTGAAACACTCTTTGGCAAAAACTTTTGCACTTGTCTTCAAACTGCGCACAACATTGACTTCGCCAACCGCCTCACCGCAATCCAAAATGATATTGTTTTTGAAATTTGAAAAGCCCCAGTTGAAAAGGTTGATGCTTTCAGAAAACCTTTCTTTTGCGGTTTTTGCGCCCATCACAACCGCCACAAGGCGCATATCATCGCGCATAACGGAAGATGCAAGGCAATATCCCGCTTCATCGGTGAAGCCCGTTTTGCCACTATCGCAACCCTTATAGTAGCGCGTAAGTTTATTGGTGTTCACAATCTCGGTTTTCCTGCCTGATGGATGCACAAGTTCATCCATCCACATTGATGAAAACTTGTGATATGTTTCATTTGGGATAAGTTTTGAAAGGATTTTCACTGTGTCGGCCGCGGTGGAAAACTGCATTGGCGCAGGCAAGCCCGTTGCATTGGCATACTGCGTGTTTTCCATACCAATTGATTTTGCGGTTTGGTTCATTTTTTCAACAAACGCCTTTTCACTGCCCGCAACGAACTCTGCCAGCGCAACGCTTGCATCATTTGCCGATGCCATAATCACACTTTGAAGCATTTTGCCAACGTTATAGCTTGAGCCCGCATCCAAGAACACTTGGCTTCCGCCATGGCTTGCGGCATATTCACTTGCCACAAGGGTGTCATCAAGCGCGATTTGGCCGTTTTCAAGCGCGTCAATAGTGAGATATATGGTCATAAGTTTCACCATGCTGGCAACTTCAAACTTTTGGTCAGCATTTTGCTGGTGCAGAACTTCACCGCTGACATAGTCCACCAAAATGGCAGCGCGGCTGTTCACCGAAATTTCATCGGGCAAGGCATAGACCTTTGAAGGCAGTTTGCCCGCCATAAAAGATGCAAGCACGCAAACCAAAAGCAAACAAAGCACAAAATATCTTCTTTTCATAAAAAAACTCCCATTTGGAAGTATTTTTTGTCGAATATAAAAAATTATACTTAAAGAACAGCTTTATAAAAAAAATATTGGCATTTCTGCCAACACTTTCTTATTCCCCTGCTGTGGCAAGGGTTGCAGATTCATCAACCTTAAGGGTGTAGGTTTTTTCTGTTGCTTCACTGTTCCACTTGATTTTGATTTGCACATCTTCATCTTTTGTCACAGACGTCACCCAAATGATTGACCCATCTTGTTCAAGGGCTTCTTGACCATAGGTGTTCCACCCTTCTTGGCTTTGGCGATTGGTGGTTTGAATGCTGGTGCCCGCGTCTGGTTCAATTGCCGTGGTTGGCATAATTTTGATTGCCACAATGTTGCCATCTTCAAGCCCAATAATTCCCTGAGAATAAGGAATGTCACCTTTAAGGGTAAAGGTTGTGCCACTGACGGTAAGGGTATAACCCTCTGTTACAGGCGTAAATGTTTGGTTTGCTTCGCTGTATGTTCCAAGCGTTACGCGCACATCATTTTGCCCACATGCCACACACGCAAACGCCACGCAAAACGCACATATTGCAAGTGCCGCGGTTTTCAAAAATTTCATTGATTTGTTCCCTCCTTAACCACAAGCAGTCTATCACCTTGGCAGCATAGCAGCAACCGCAGAAAACAAAGAAATTTGAAATTTTTTGCAGAATAAAATAAAAATATATAAAATAAATTATTTTAAAAATTATTTTTTATAATAATCTGAAATTTTTACAAAATTTTGATTTTGAAAACTTGGCTGGGTCGGCGCACTTTTCGGTTTTGAAAGCATTGGCAAAAGTTGCATAATGCCACCAAGGCGTGGATTGTTTTGCGCCAACATTTTGAAGATTGCCTCTTGGCTTACCCCCCCACCGCTAAGCAGCGGCAAAAGCATCGAAATCATATCCCCTTGTTGGTTGCCAAAATTCCCCATCAAATCCTGCAGATTTGGCATGCTTTTATTATGATTTTCCTGCTCCACATCACACCCCCTTTTGCAACATTATTATATATGCAATCATATAATAATAAAGTTATAAAAAGGAGAAGTTGCCGTGAAAAAAAGTTTATCTGATTTTGCAAAAACCCCGATTAAAGACATTCCACAAACCACACAAACTTTGCCAAAACCAAGCCCGCAAGAAAAAGAAAATCTTGAACAACTTGCCCAAAAATATCAAAACATGTCACGCGATGAACTTATGCAAACCTTTTATGCAGAGGTTGCAAAACAAAAAACGCAAGGAACATTCAATCTTGAACATCTTCAACAATCAATTGACAATCTTGACGCGTTTTTAAACCCCGAGCAAAAGAAAAACATAAAGGAGCTTTTGAAAAACCTTTGATAACACAAAAAACAGATATTCATCTTGCCAAAATTTTGGCAATGCCACAAAAAGAAAAGCTTGAATGCTTGGTTTATGGAAAAAATTTGGATTTTTTGGAAAAAAAACTTATGGCCGAAGGCGCAAAAATCACAGGCAGATTTCCGTTTATTGGCGCGCTGGGGGTTTTTGCGCACCCACAAAGTTTGAAAAGCATCTTGAAACTTGAAGCCACAGATTTTATGTGCAGCCACACAAAAGTTTTTGCCATGATGAATGTTGCACGCCAAATTTTGGGTGTCGAGAATAAGCTTGGCGGCCAAAACATCACAATTGCCTATATCGACACAGGGCTTTCACCGCACCTTGATTTTGTTTTGGGGCAAAACAGAATTTTGAAATTTGTGGATTTTATCAACCACAAACTTTTCCCTTATGATGACAATGGTCATGGCACTTTTGTGGCAGGGGTTGGCTGCGGAAGTGGCGCACTTTCAAGCGGGAAATATGCAGGCGTTGCGCCCAAAAGCAATATTATTGCAATCAAGGCCCTTGATTCCGGTGGCGAAGCCAATGCCACCAAAATTTTGGAGGCAATGCAGTGGATCTATGAAAATGCAATGCGCTTTAACATCAAAGTTGTGTGCATGAGTTTTGGAAGCGAGCCGCTTGGCGCACATGACCCCATCATGCAAGGTGCAGAAAAACTTTGGGATAAGGGCATCATTGTGGTTGCCGCAGCGGGAAACAGCGGACCAGAATATTCCACAATCAAAAGTCCAGGTGTAAGTCCAAAAATCATAACAGTTGGTGCTTTTGATGATAATCGCCTTGACAACACAACTTTTGATCCTGCATTTTTTGAAATTGCACAGTTTTCTTCTCGCGGCCCCGCGTTTGACGGTTTTAAGCCGGATTTGGTTGCCCCGGCAGTGGATATCACATCTTGCGGTGTTGAAGAAAACTATACAACCCTCAGCGGCACAAGCGTTGCCAGCCCCATGATTGCAGGAATATGTGCACTTTTGGTTGAACAAAACCCAACATCTTCACCAAACCAGATAAAAAACAATCTTCTTGCACTATGCAGACCAATCACTTTTAATCAAAATAAAGAAGGAAACGGATATTTTTCTTTCCATAATGCAAAATCACCTCTTGAATAACTGCAAGATATGTGCTATAATTTGTTAAAAGAGGAAAAATTATGGCAAAAAAAGAAATAATTCGATTTGTTGTGGACACCAATGTGCTTGGTTTTTTGGCATTGGCAACCAAATCAAAACAAAAATTTTTTTATCGTTATCCAAAATCCACAGAAACTTTGTATAACAGTTTAATTTGGCTTGACAGTATGCTTCAATGCGGAAAGGTTGAGCTTGTTTTGCCATATGTTGTCTTTCACGAACTTATTAAAAATAAGCCCGAACCTTTATCCACACAAAAAAATATGACGCCTCAACAATTGGCAAATTTTGAACACAAACGCTATTTCAAAATCATCGCCAAAAGTTATATAAGGAATAATCCAGCCATAAAACTTGCATTTATGGAAGGGGGCATTATCAAAGAATATGCTGAAAAAGTTGTTGCCCTGGCCAAAAAATATTCAGAACAAGCCAAATATCCAGAAGATATCGCATTGTCGCATCAGCTTAAAGAAAAACCTTTTATCATGATTGGTGATTATCCATCAAATGATGCGCGCATTATGGCCGAAGCCACGCTTATGGGTTTTAACCTTATCACATTTGATAAACACTTTTTAACAAAAAAACCCTTTAATATTCCTAATGGAATTTGGCAAATCAACATGGAGGAATTTGAATCTGGCGTTCGCCCCGTGTCATTTATGGGATTAATCAAAGCAATGAAGCGCGAAGGAACAGACTTGCCCTATCTTAAACGCACTTTCAAAAACACAAAATTTCCACGCTTTGTGAATTATGACCTTTTAACACACGAACAATATGGCAACAAAGTTGAAGAAGTTTTACAATCAAAAAAAGAATATTCTTTTGACCTTAAAAACATTGCACACTTGCGCACGCTGTTTTTGAAATATATGCAAGAGCCACTTGATGTTGACAATTTGCAGTGCGAAGCACAGTTGCAGGAAGAAGATTTTCAAGTGCCAGCCACAGAGATTACTTCTGAACCCGTTGAACCAAAGCCACAACCAGCCGTTCCCCCAAAGCCCAAAGCACCCAAGCCAAAGTCACAAACTGTCACGCAAACACCTTCTGCACCAAAAAAGAAGATTAAATTCAACCTTTCAGGCGGCCAAGATTTTGATGGACTTGCAGCATTTTTGGACAAGCAAAAAGAAGATAATCAGCTTGGCCTTTAAATTTCACCCTTGACATTTTATTGATTATATTATAATATTTTTTTAAAAGGAATAAAAGAAAATGACAGAAAAACCAGTTCAATTTGCTGTTGATGCTTCAGTTCTTGGCGCGCTTGGCCTTGCCACGCTTGCCAGCAAAGAAAAATTTTTGGCAACTGTGCCAAGTGGCGAAGAAATTTATGATGATATTTTGTGGCTTGATTACCTTATCAGAAATAACGAAGTTGAGCTTATCCTTCCCTACACAGTGATGAAAGGTTTGAAAGCGCGTAATCCAAACGCCAACAACCCTGAACATAAAGCAGAAAAACTTGCCCGCCAAGAAAAATATAAAAGGTTTGCAAAAATGTATATGAACGGGCAACCAAACATCAAAATTGCTTATGTCAATGGCGGTTTTGTGGGTGACTTTTTATATTTTGTTGATAATCTTGCCACGCTTTACACCGAAGAAGCAAGCGATGGTTATGGCCTTTCAATTCCTTATAATGAAAGAACAAAACCATTTGTGCCATACAACAACAACCTTTCTTATCCCGCATTAAAAATGGCAGAATCAACTTTACTTGGGCTTGACTTTTTGACTTTAAACACAAAATATTTTCTTAAAAAACCAGTTCATGTTCAAAACACAATTCAAAAAATCAACAAACAATATCTTAATAGTGATGTCAAACCACTTGCTTTTGACCAAGCACTTGCCATTATGGATGATTTGGAAAAACTTGAAAGCTATATCAATAAAACCGAGGCCCGCCCAAAGATTGCCACAGAATTGTTGGATTATAAAAACTTTAAAAAGCATGCTCATAAAGTAAATATGGAAAAACGCTCAACTCGCGAACTTCATAACACTCGCACACTTTTCATCAAATATCTTGACACACCACTTAACCTAGAAGACCTTAAACCCCTAGCGCAAGACGACGACCTGCAAATGTAAAAAATGCCGCAAAAGCG
>JAFVTB010000135.1 GCA_017503445.1 Clostridia bacterium | reverse complement strand
GAAACATATTTAGGGCAACATGCTAATAAAACAAAACGAATTTCATATACGCATAACACATCAACTGCCTATATGTGGTGGCTCCGGACTGCTTCAACCGCAAGCAGGAACACCGCGTGTTATATCACTGATACTGGAGGATCATATAATAGTAACGGTTATGGACACACATCCCATTCCTATGGTGTCCGCCCCGCCTTTGTTTTACAACTCTAATCACATTTCTTTAAAAACAAATTTTATTTTTAAAGGAAGGTGATAGTAAGCGAGTTTAATTTTAAAACCCTATTTATTTAGTTTATGTTGTTTATTCGCAAGTTGCAGGCACTTTGCGGATATTTTTTTCAAATAAAACCCTTGCAAAATGGGAATTGTTGTGATATAATTGCAAAGTCTTTGTTGAAAAGGCAAATATTCACCCAAAAAAAACTTGCGCACCCTTGCCAAATTTTGGTTTCAGCGCAAGGCAAAAGTTTTTGGGGGTGAAAAAAGGAGGAAAAAAATATGTCTGTAATTTCAATGAAACAGCTTTTGGAAGCAGGATGCCACTTTGGCCACCAATCAAAGAAATGGAATCCAAAAATGAAGCCATTCATTTTCACCGCGCGCAACAACATTCATATCATCAATTTGGAAGAAACATCTGCCCAAGTTGACAAAGCGTATGAATTCATCAAAAATTGCGCACAAGGCAATGGAACCGTTTTGTTTGTTGGCACCAAAAAGCAAGCCCAAGAAGTGGTGAAGGAAGAAGCAACCCGCGCGGGAATGTTCTATGTGAACACTCGTTGGCTTGGTGGCACACTTACAAACTTCAAAACCATTAAATCAAGCATTGAACGTTTGAACAAACTGAACCAAGCGGAAAAAGTTGGTGAATTTGATCTTTTGCCAAAGAAAGAAGCAACACTTCTTCGCGCACAACGCGACAAACTTGAAAAAAACCTTGGCGGAATCAAAGATATGCACACTTTGCCATCTGTGATTTTTGTGGTTGACCCAACCGTTGAACGCATCTGCGTGCGTGAAGCAAACGCGTTGAATATCCCTGTTGTGGCAATTGTTGACACCAACAGCGATCCTTCAAACATTGAATGCGTGATCCCTGCAAACGATGATGCAGTGCGCAGTGTGAAGCTTATCACCAGCGCGCTTGCCGATGCAGTGATTGAAGCCAAAGAAGGCGTAAGCCCAAAATTGGCAGCAGAAGTGGAAGAAGAAATGGTTGACATCAAAACTGTGCTTGACAAAACCGTTCCAAATTTGGAACTTGCGGAAAGCGAAGATGAACCAGCCAAAAAACGCAAAAAAAAGCCAGCAAAGAAACCAGTGGCAAAAGCTGAAAAACCAGCAGAAGCAGCAGAAAAACCTGCTGAAAACAAGGAGGAAAAATAAATGTTTACACCTCAAGATGTTGCAAAACTTCGCGCTGCAACCGGCGCGGGAATGATGGATTGCAAAAAGGCGCTCACCGAATGCAATGGTGATATGGAAAAAGCAACCATTTGGCTTCGCGAAAAAGGCATCGCTGCCGCAGCAAAGAAAGCCGACAGAATCGCCGCAGAAGGCATTGTTGCTTCATATATCCATATGGGCGGAAAAATCGGCGTGTTGGTTGAACTTAACTGCGAAACCGATTTTGTTGCAAAGGGCGACAAATTTGCCGCACTTGCAAAAGATGTTGCAATGCAAATTGCTGCCGCAAAACCTTTGTATGTGAATATCGAAGATGTTGACGCAAGCGCTTTGGAAGCAGAAAAAGAAATTTTGCGTAACCAAGCGCTTAACGAAGGCAAGCCAGAAGCAATCGTTGAAAAAATGGTTGAAGGCAGAATCAAGAAATATTATCAAGAAGTTTGCCTTTATGAACAACCATTTGTGAAAGATTCAAGCAAAACAATTCGCGAAATGATTAACGAAGCAATCATGGCGATTGGTGAAAAAATCACAATTCGCAGATTCACCCGTTATGAAATGGGCGAAGGCCTTGAAAAACGCAAGGATGACCTTGCCGCAGAAGTTGCTGCACAAATGGCAGGAAACTAGTATTTGCGCCGTAAACCATGTGTAAAAAACCACCAACTTCGGTGGTTTTTTTTAAATAATTATTTTTATTTAATTAAATATTATTTTTATTTGTTTTTTTAAAAATTTTATTAATAAAAGAATAAATTAAAAAACCACGACAATGAAAATGTCGTGGAATTTTATTATTGTTTATCTTGTGCTTCAAGTTCTTGAACTTTTTCATTTTGAACAATCTTCAAGATGTTTGCAAGATATTCAGGTTTTTGTGCTTCCTTAATGCGGTCGTCAATTTTGCCCATTTCGCGCACAATTTTTTGACGGCTTGAAGCATAAATCTTAAACTCTTTTTCTGCTTTGCGGGTGATTTG
>JAFVTB010000134.1 GCA_017503445.1 Clostridia bacterium | reverse complement strand
TATATATATTATAATATATAGTAATAAGGGGCGGCGCAAGGGCTTTGCCCGTTGGGCAAAGCAAAAGCCCGCGAATACGGGCTTTCCGCGCGCCGTGCGCGCGCGGCCTTGCGCCGCCCCCTTGAAAGGAGCAATAATCTATGGAAGAACTTGAAAATGGCGTGAACGCCCAAGAACTTGACCTTGCCAAAAGCAAAAAATATGATGAAGGCGATATTCAAATCCTGAAAGGGCTTGAACCCGTTCGCAAGCGCCCAGGCATGTATATCGGAAGCACAGATGCCCGCGGGCTTATGCATTGCGTTGTGGAAGTTGTGGATAACAGTATCGACGAAGCGCTTGCTGGTTATTGCACCGAAGTTTCTGTTTCCATAAACGCCGATGGCAGCTGCACGGTTTCGGATAATGTCCGTGGCATCCCAACGGGCATTATCGCCAGTGAAGGCAAAAGCGCGGTTGAAGTTGTTTTAACCAAACTTCACGCGGGTGGCAAGTTCGGTGGCGAAGGATATAAAATCTCTGGCGGCCTGCACGGTGTGGGCGTTTCGTGCGTGAATGCGCTGAGTGAATGGATGAAAGTTGATGTTTATCAAAACGGATATCATCACTTTATTGAATTCAGGCGCGGCGCCGCGCTTGAGCCGCTTAAGCAACTTGAAAAGGTTGACCGCCGCGGCACAACCGTCACCTTTATGCCCGACAGTGAAATTTTTGAAACCACCGAATTTGATTATGACACCATGAAAAACCGCTTTCGCGAAATTGCGTTTTTGAACAAAGGGCTTGTGATAAACCTTATTGATAATCGCGCGGGCAAAGAAAGGCAAGAGCGCTTTGAGTTCAAAGGCGGCATAATTGAATTTGTGGATTATCTTAACAACAACAAAGACACCATGTTTCCAGAGCCGATTTATTTCACCAAAACCAACCCAACCAATGAAATTGAAATCGCGTTCCAATACAACGATGGATACAATGAAATTGTGCATGCCTATGCAAACAATATCAACACAGCAGAAGGCGGCACACACCTTGTGGGCTTTAAAAACGCACTCACCAAAGTGATAAATGACTACGCGCAAAAGAACAAAATCATCAAGGAAAGTGAAAAACTTTCTGGCGAAGATTGCCGCGAGGGCATCACCGCGATTATCAGTGTGAAGCTTATGAACCCGCAGTTTGAGGGGCAAACCAAAACAAAACTTGGCAACAGCGAAATGCGCGTTGCGGTTGAAAAGGCAATGATTGAAGGTTTTGGCGATTATTTGGAAGAACACCCAAAAGAAAGCCGTGAACTTATCTTAAAATGCGTAACTGCCCAGCGCGCACGTGATGCAGCCCGCAACGCAAGGGAACTCACCCGCCGCAAAAGCGTTTTGGAAAACACAACCCTTCCGGGCAAACTTGCGGATTGCAGTGAAAAAGACCCAACACATTGTGAAATATACCTTGTGGAAGGTGACAGTGCGGGTGGCACAGCAAAACAAGGGCGCGACAGGCGCTTTCAAGCGATTTTGCCACTTCGCGGAAAAATCTTGAACGTTGAAAAAGCGCGCATAACCACATTCTGGAAAACGCGGAAATACGCAGCATGATAACTGCATTCGGCTGTGGTATACACGAAGAATTTGATGAAAGCAAACTCCGCTATAACAAAATTATTTGTATGACCGATGCCGATGTGGACGGCAGCCATATTCGCATTCTTCTTCTCACATTCTTCTTCCGCTTTATGAAACCGCTTATCGAACTTGGGCATGTCTATATCGCCCAACCGCCGCTTTATAAACTTACGCGCGGAAAAGAAGAACAATATTTTTACAGCGATGAAGACCTTAACAACAACCTTGCCGAGTTTGGCAAAAAAGGCATCACGCTGCAAAGATATAAAGGTCTTGGTGAAATGACAGCCGAACAACTTTGGGACACCACAATGAACCCTGAACAGCGCGTTATGCTTCAAGTGGAAATGAAAGATGCCATTGAGGCCGACCGCATTTTCACCGAACTTATGGGCGAAAACCCAGAACTCAGAAGAAAGTTTATCGAAGAAAACACCGGGCTTGTGGAAGAACTTGATGTTTAAGCCAAAAGGAAAATAAATTATGAAAATAAAATCAAACGAACCAAAAAAAGATGTTGCACAACTTTTTGAAAACACCGTTGTGAAAAAAGTTGAAGTGAACGACGAGTTGAAAAAGTCGTTTTATTCCTATGCAATGGCGGTGAATGTTTCCCGCGCGATTCCCGATGTGCGCGATGGGCTTAAACCCGTGCATCGCCGCATTTTGTTTGCAATGGGCGAACTGAACAATTTTTATGACAAGCCATACAAAAAATGCGCGCGTATTGTGGGTGAAGTGATGGGTAAATATCACCCGCATGGCGACAGCAGCGTGTATGATGCGCTTGTGCGCTTGGCGCAAGACTTTTCAATTCGTGAACCCTTGGTTGATGGCCACGGAAACTTTGGCTCTGTTGATGGCGACAGCCCTGCCGCCCAGCGTTACACCGAAGCCCGCCTTTCAAAAATTGCCGAAGAAATGCTTAGGGATATTGATAAAGAAACTGTTGATTTTTATCCAAACTTTGACGAAACGCTTATGCAGCCGCGCGTTCTGCCTGCAAAATTCCCAAACCTTTTGGTGAATGGTGCAGATGGCATCGCGGTTGGTATGGCAACCAATATTCCACCGCACAACCTTACGGAAGTTATCAGTGGTGTGCAGGCGCTTATTGCCAACCCAGAAATTGATATTGATGAACTGACCAAAATTATCCCTGCGCCAGATTATCCAACGGGCGGCATTATTATGGGGCGCACATCGGTGAAACACGCATATCGCACAGGCCGCGGTGGCATTGTTGTGCGCGGGCGTGCAGAGATTGTTGAAGAAAAAAATCGCGATGTGATTGTTGTAACTGAACTGCCTTATCAAGTGAACAAAGCCAAATGGATTATTGATATGGCCGACAAGGTGAAAAACAAAAAACTTGAAGGCATAAGCGATATAAGGGAAGAATCAGATCGCGATGGTATGCGCGTTGTGATTGAAGTGAAAAAAGATGCCAACGCACAGGTTGTGTTGAATTCGCTTTACAAAAACACCGCGCTGCAAATGAGTGGTGGCATTATTCTTCTTGCCCTTGTTGATGGCGCGCCAAAAATTTGCACACTTAAGGAAATTTTGGAATGCTATTTAAAGCACCAGCAAGATGTGCTTATCCGCAAAACCCGGTTTGATCTTGCCGCCGCCAAAAAGCGCGAGCATATTGTGCGCGGCTATGTGATTGCCCTTGCAACCATTGATGAAGTTATTGCCGAAATCAAGGCATCTGCCGATAGGCAAGATGCAATCGTGCGCCTGACCAGCAAATTTGAACTTGATGAGGAACAAGCGGGCGAAATCTTGAACATGAAACTTTCGCGCCTGACGGGGCTTGAAGTTGAAAAACTTAAGCAAGAACTTGCCGAACTTGAACAACTTATCAAAGACCTTCAGTATATCCTTGACACCCCAAGCAAAGTGCTTGAAATCATCAACAATGATTTGGAAGAAGTTAAGCAAAAATATGGTTCAGAGCGCAAAACGGAAATTTCGCTTGAACTTGGGGGCATCGATATTGAAGACCTTATCAAAGAAGAACAAGTGATTGTTTCATTGACGCATGGTGGATACATTAAGCGCCAATCTGTGGCGGATTATCGCGTTCAGCGCCGTGGCGGCGTTGGCATAAGCGCCCACAAAACCAAGGAAGAAGACTTTGTTGAAAGCATTGTTTCAACCTCAACCCATGATTATCTTTTGATGTTCAGCAATCTTGGCAAGGTTTATCGCATCAAGGCGTATGAAATCCCAGAATCTTCCCGCCAATCAAAAGGCAGGACAATGATCAACCTTTTGCAACTTGAAAAAGGCGAAAAAATCAGCGCCGTTGTGCCGCTTGCAAAGGATAGCACCGCGGGATATTTGATTATGGCAACCAAAAATGCGGTGATCAAGAAAACCCCTGTTGCAGAATTTGAAAACATCCGCAAATCCGGCAAAAAAGCCATCAAACTTCTTGAAGGTGATGAACTTATTGGTGTTGATTTCATCAGTGAAGATGATGAAGTGCTTATTGCATCATCAGGCGGAAAGTGCGTGCGCTTTAATCAAGCGGCTGTGCGCGCCCAGGGCCGTATTGGGGTTGGCGTGCGCAGTATGCGCATTGAAAAAGGCGAAAGCATTGTTGCAATGACGGTTATTCGCCCTGGCACACAAATTGTCACAATCAGTGAAAATGGCTTTGCAAAGCGCACTGCCGTGGATAATTTCCGGCTTACGCGTCGCGGCACAAAAGGTGTGAAAGCGGGCTTGTTCACCGAAAAAACAGGCATGCTTATTGCACTTGTCCAAGTGGATGAAAATGATGACCTTATGCTTATTGCCAACAATGGTGTGGTGATTCGCACGCGCGTGGCACAAATCCGCCAGCAAGCGCGCACAGGTTTGGGCGTGAAGGTTATGCGCCTGAAAGAGGGCGCGCGCCTGATCTCTGCCACCCTTGCCCGCAATGAAGGCGAAGACGAAACTGCCGAAGCGCAAGAAAATATTGAAGAAAATCCACAAGAACCCCAAACAGAAGAATAATAAAAAATATAAAAATATTGATTTTTAATCAAAAAATGATTAGATTTTAATATTTTTTTATTTTTTCTTTTAAAAATCTTTATTTTTATATATTATTTTTATTGTTAAACAATAATTATTGATTATTTTTGAGGCCGCTTTTTGTCGAAAAATGTCGAACACACACTTGTTTTGTCGATTTGCAAATATAAAATTTTAAAATTCTTTACTTTGCAAAATCAAATGTGTTAAAATATCTTCAAACAGGAGGACTTATGAAGAAACAAACCCCGCCGGATCTTTCCCCAAGCGAAAAAATCCTTAAAAAACTTTCCGGCCACTTTGAAAGTGACAAAAAAACCCTGATTGATGGCATACATTCACTTCGGGCAAACAATGCCCCAAGTGTGGAATGCAAAATTTTGGGCATCGCCCTTTATAAACTGCTTTTGGATAATGGGCTGAACGAAAGCGATGTGATTAACACCAGCCGCCTTTTGGAAAAAGTTGATGGCTTTTTGTATAACAATCAAACAGACACCGCCCTTGCAATTTTGGAAGTTTTGGATGCAATCCAGCTATTCAAAAAAACTGATGAAGATGGATATCGCGTTTATTGCTTTAATAATGAAATTGAAGCCAAAATTTTTGAAGCCGATGGCGTGATAACAAAAACAATCACATGGATTCCGTCACTGCGCCCAACGCTTTTGGCCCAAAAGGCAAAAATATATCTTGAAAACAACCAGCCCCGTCATGCAGAAAGCACAATTAATGAACTTTTGGAAATCAATCCCGTTTCTTTCACGGGGCATATCTTGCAGGCAAATTTATATAAGGAAAAAAATCCAAAGAAATTCCGCCAGCTTGTGATGCGCGCATGGGAATATGCTTACACCCCAGATCACTTTGTGCAATTTTTTGTAAATCTTTACACCTTTTATGTGGCAAAAGAAGATTTGGTGACGGCATATGCGGTGCTGAACGCGGTGAATATATATGAAAACAGTGAAGAACTTAACGATGAACTTGCCGCAGTGCGTCAAAAAATGGGAAGAACGGTTGTCACGCCTTTTAAGGTGCCAACTGCCGAACAAGTTTTGATGATTTTGCAGCGCGAAGGCATTGATGTGCAGATTTCACCGCGCAATTATGGCATTTTGATTGATATATATCAACAACACTTTTTGGCGCAAGATGACAAAGAGTTTATGAAAGAAGTGGCAACCTATATCCAGGGTTTTGCAGGCCAAGAAGATATCATTAAAATTATTCAAAAAAAATTGAAAAATGGGAGATAAAATGAAAAAATTTCTTTGCGGAATTCTTGTGTGTGCAATGCCGCTTGCAATGCTTGCGGGTTGCACGGGGGTGGAATTGCTTTCCAAAACCCAGGCAAGTCAAAATGCGGCAAACTTCACCTTTGCCATTTCGCAAGACCTTGCGGAATTCCAAGCCAATGTGGCGCAAAAAATTGCCGATAATGCAGGGTTGCCTGTTGAGGAGGCAGCATTTGATTTTTCCGCCCTTTCACTTGATGATGGCGCGGAAGAAATATATCACAACACCACCTGGGATTTGATTGAAAAAACAAACGCAGAAAATTTGTTTGCACTTTCAGCGTTTCATATATTTGAAACAAACTATAATTTTAATCAATATGATATTTCATTCCTTTCAAGTGTTGAAAGTGATGCTTTGAAAAGTTTTTGCATTCAAAAAGCCGGCACAAACGGCACAAAAACAGTGTTTTTGGGCAAGCTTTCTGGGCTTGAGGGGCAAGATCTTAATTTGCCCGTTGCCACCCCAAGCCAAACCACTTTTGTTGACAGGGCCGATGATGTGATCAAACAACTTGGCAACAATGTGAAGTTTGAAGTGGATCGCACAGATGTTTCAACCCGCATAAATATTATGCCAAGTTTTGTGATGCCAACTCAAGATGAAGTTCTGCAAGCAATTGGCACAGCAGATATCACCGCCAATTTTGAGGATATTGAAGAAAACAAAATCACACTTGTTTATACGGCAAACGATGAAACATATTCCAAAGAAATTGTTTTTGAACCAAATGCCGAAGGCGTGATGGAAAAAAAGGTGTTGCGATACACGGGTGATAAAATCAATGACCCATCAATTGCCATTGCAAATGAATATTCCTATACCCTTGCACTTGCACCAAATGCGCCATATGAAATTTTTGGCGATTATGAAATATCGTTTGGTGCAGCAGAAGGTGGAATATATTGCCGTCACACTCTTCCAAATCAAAATATTGCAACAATTTGCGAGTATTATGTTGTGAAAACGGGCGAAATTGTTGCACGCATCAAAAAAACAACCACAATGGGGCTTATGAATGCCACAACAATTGACCTTTTGATTGAAAGCAACCTTTCGCAAGGGAAAATCAAATATGCTTTCCAAAAACTTGGTGAAACCGCAGGCACACTCCGCAATGAACCGGTGCTGACAAAAAACTTTTGCGATATCACCGAAGCAGAATATGCCCTTGCCGGGCAAACAACCACTTTGAATGTTGAAATTGTTGCATTTGAAATCACGGATACAAAATTTAATGTAACGCGCGCAGTGCAAAAAGGATAAAAAATGATAAATAATGAAGATTTAAAAAGTGAAAAAAAATATCTTAATGGCGTGATTGCCACGCTTGATAACCAGCTTCAATTTTTAAATAACAGCATTTATGACCAAGAAAAAAACCTTCAAGAAACCAGTCAATATATGGCCAACAGTGTTTATGGAATGGATGCGGAAGAACAGGCCGTTGCAAAACAAATGATGGAACAACTTCAGCTTGCCATCATTGCCTTTGTTGAAACAAAAACGCTTAAAGAGCGCCAGCGCCAAAGCCCATATTTTGGCCGCATTGATTTCATTGCCGATGATGAAGATATGCCAAACGCATATTATATTGGCATTGCCCACATTGGCGATGAAAAATATCCGCTTCCGCTTGTGTTGGATTGGCGTGCGCCGCTTTCTTCGATGTATTATGATTATGAACTTGGCGGGGCAAGTTATCATGCGCCGCAAGGTGAAATTGCGGGCAAAATTTTGCTTAAGCGCCAATATAAAACCGAAGCCAACAAACTTGTTTATGCATTTGACAGCAATTTGACCATTGGCGATGAAATTTTGCGCAGTGAACTTGGCAAGGGTGCAAATGCCAAAATGAAAAACATTGTTGCAACAATCCAATCCGCACAAAACAAAATCATCCGCGCCCCACAAGGCAAAAATTTGATTGTTCAGGGCGTTGCGGGCAGCGGTAAAACATCAATCGCCCTTCATCGCGTGGCATATTTGCTTTATAACAGCAAAATCAAATCCAGCGACATTTTGATTATCAGCCCAAGCAGTTTGTTTTCTGATTATATCAGCAATGTTTTGCCCGAACTTGGCGAAGCCAACACACCAAAAATCACATTTGATGAAATCGCGCAAAATGAACTTTTGGGCATTGTTCAGTTTGAAAGCAAAAGTTTGATGCTTGAAGACATCATTGAAAACAAAAATTGCGCCCGTGCCAAGGCCGTGCAAGAAAAATCAAGTTTTGCATTCTTGGATGCGCTGAAAAAATATCTTGAAACGCGCGTAAGTGTATCTTTTGTGGCGCAGGACATCAAGGTTGGCAAAGCAAAAATCAAGGCCGATGAAATTGCCGCGCTTTATAATGAAAAATATCAAACCAAAACGCCTGCTGTGCGCGTGGAATGGATTGCCGATTATATTGTTGATCGCCTTGATATTGCGCCCCAGCATCAAAAGCCCGTGTTTGCGCGCGTGAAGCGCATCTTGTTTGGCATGTTTAAAAACACCGATATTGTAAAGATTTATCTTGATTTTTTGAAAACCCAAAAACTTCAGCCACAAACCGTGAAGATTGGCAAAAAAATGTTTGTGGGATATGAAGAGGTTGCCGGAATATTGTTTGTGAAAAACTTTTTGATGGGCATTGAAACGCAAAAACACTTCAAGCACATCATCATTGATGAAATGCAAGATTATTCTGCCACCGCAATGGCGGTTTTGGATATAATATATCCAAGCGCAAAAACCATTTTGGGGGACATCAATCAAACGCTTGAGCGCAACCTTGACAAAGGATATTTAAAGCGCCTTGCGCGGCTTTTGGGCGATGCAACACTTGTCAATCTTGAAACCACATATCGCAGCACCCTTCAAATTGCCACATTCAGTCAAAAAATCATTGGGCTTAGGGGGGTCAAGAATTTTAATCGCACAGGCGAAGATGTGATGGTGTTTGATGATGACAAACATTGCGCAAAAAAACTTTGTGGGGTGATTAAATCGCTTTGTCAAAAGCATCAAAGCGTTGCCGTTGTTTGCCAAAGCAAAAAAATGGCAGAAAAAGTTTTTGCAAAAATCCCAGAAGATTTTGGCTTTGACCTTATTGATGATGCCAGTGGCGAAGTGAAGGCGCGGCGTGTTGTGCTTGCGGCGGCACAAAGCAAAGGGCTTGAATTTGATGCCGTG
>JAFVTB010000133.1 GCA_017503445.1 Clostridia bacterium | reverse complement strand
GGCCTACATTTCTCACACCAATACAGGCATCTACTACTACCCCGGAAGTATGAGTGATCCATACCCCCGCCCTGCATTCGTTTTGAAAATTTAATCACATTTCTTTAATCAATTAAAATTTAAAATTTTTAAAGGAGTGTGATATAAGAGAGTTAATTTTTAAACCCTATTTATTTATTTAGTTTAGTTATGATTTTAAAAATTCCGCAAATTGCGGAATTTTTTAATGGAACTGCCCAGGTAATTGCCCTCATTATTTCCTGCCATTGGTGCGCGCTTATAAACATCTTTGGCAAAAGGTGTTTTATTCAAATTATATTTTTTTTGCTGTCTTTGTAAATATTCAGGGCGATGCCGATTGCGCCCATAAAAACCATAAGTGATGTGCTGCCCGCGGAAATGAAGGGAAGTGGAAGCCCCGTTGGCGGGATTGAACCTGAAATCACGGCAATATTCAAAATTGTTTGTATGGCAATCACCGCCGCGATGCCTGTTGCCAGCAGTGCGCCATAACGCGTGCTTGCCCTGCGCGCAACCTTGATAAGCAAAATCACCAAAACAAGATAAATGCCCAAAATGAACGCGCAGCCAAAGAAGCCAAGTTCTTCCGCGATGATTGAAAAAATGAAGTCACTTTCAGAAAAAGGCAGGAACAAATATTTTTGCCGCGATTCAAAAAGCCCCACGCCAAATAATCCCCCCGCGCCCAGCGCATAAAGCGATTGAATCAGCTGAAAACCTTCGCCTTGCGGGCTTGCCCAAGGGTCCACAAATGCCATAAGGCGCTTCACGCGATAGGGTTCCAAAATGATCAAAAGTGGCATTGCCACCGCGGCGGCGCTGCCCAGCCACATGAAGTGTTTTTTTGCCAATCCGCCGATGAAAAGCATCACGAAAAGCACCAGCGCCATGCAAATTGTGATGCTCATATTCGGCTCAATGATCACCAGCGCACAAAACGCCCCGCCCACGCAAAGTGGCGGCAAAATGGCCTTAAAAGTCTTAACATTTTCAAAGTTTTCTGAAAGATGCACTGCGCAGAAAAACACCAACACAAATTTTGCGATTTCACTCGGCTGAATTGAAAATCCGCCGAAGCCAATCCAGCGTTTTGCGCCATAATTTTCAATGCCGATGCCGGGGATAAACACCAGCCCCAAAAGCACCAGCGTGATGCCCACCGCCCACCATTTGAACTTTTTGAGTTTGTGATGATTGACAAAACTCAGCGCCACCAATGCCGCCGCGCCCAACACAACGCCAATAATTTGTTTTTTAAGGAAAAAATATTGGTCGCCATAATGAATTTCGGCGTTGTAGCATGATGCGCTGTAGACCATTACGCAGCCAAAAATTGCCAAAAAAAGCACGCACGCGATGATGCCGCCGCTGACCCAATCAAGCTTGAAAACCCGTTTTGATTTTTGCATTTGGTGTAGGATATGCTTGTGCAAATAAAAAAAGAAGAAAAAAGTCAGTTTTCTTCCACAAATTTTTGCACCAAATTTTCAAATGTTGTGCCGCGATGAGCGTAATTTTGAAATTCATCAAAGCTTGCGCACGCAGGGGAAAGGAGAATGGTGATGTCTTCTTTATGTGCTTTTGCAACTTGTGTTGCAAGATTAAAGGCACTTTCGAAATTTTCTGCAGATAAAATATTGGTGTTATGTCCGCCAAAATCTTCCAAGATTTTTTCTTTGGCTTCGCCAAAAGCAATCACGCAGAAAATTTCTTTTTTTGCAATATCGCCAAAACAAAGGTTTTTGTTTGCGCCGCCAAGCATCAAAATTGTTTTTCCTGAAACTGCTTCAAGCGCCGCAAGCGTGCTGGCAACATTGGTGGACTTGCTGTCGTTCACAAATGTGATATGTTGATGTTTGGCCACGAATTGAAGGCGGTGCGGAAGCCCCCTGAAAGTTTTTATGGCTTGGCTTATTTGTGCGGATGAAATGCCAGCCGATTTTGCAAGCATTGCCGCGCACAAAAGATTTGATTGGTTAAAATTGCCCAAAAGTTTATTATTTTTGATTAAAAATAATGATTTTTTATTTTTTAAAGAAAAATATTCTGCGTCAAAATATTTTTTCTTCAAACCTTTTGTGACTTGATCATCAAAATTCAAAAACTTTTTTGTTTTGCAATTTGCAAAAATTTTTGTTTTTTGAAATGCATAATTTTTCATTGTTTTGTGGCGGTCAAGGTGATCGGGTTGGATATTCAGCATTGCGCTTGCATAGGGTGCAAAGTGCTTTGTTGTTTCCATTTGAAAGCTGCTGACTTCGCAAACAATCAAACTTTTGTTTGTGGTTAAAGGGGCAATTTCTGTGATTGGTGTGCCAACATTGCCGCACAAAAAACATTGTTTTTTAGCGTTTTTAAAGATGTGAAAAAGTGCGTTTGAGGTTGTGGTTTTGCCATTCGTGCCTGTGATTGCAAAAATCTTACCGCGGCAAAATGCCGCACCAAGTTCAAGCTCGCTGACAAGGCGTACGCCCGCGTGTTTCAGCAGGTTGATTTCCTTTGAATTTATGTCAAATCCCGGGCTGACAATGCAAAAATGAATCTTATTTTTTGCAAGAATTTTTTGAATATTGTTTTCAAAAAAAATATTATTTTCTTTATCAACAATATTGATGCTTGCGGCATCAGTTTTTTTATTTTTTGTTAAAATATTATAAAAATTATTTTTTTTAATTAAAAATAAATTGTTTTTTAATTTATTATTTAAAATTTTTGTTGAAAAACTTTTATCATACACAAAAATTTGTTTTGCAAAAGGCGTCAAAAGTTTTGTTGCAGAAAACCCACTTTTGCCATAGCCCAAAATCAAAATATTTTTATCCTGGAACGACCTTTGATATAACATAAGTTATCACCCCAACAAGAATTGTTATGATAATATATACTATAACAATCTTGTTTTCGTGAATACCTTTCTTTTCAAAGTGGTGGTGGAGTGGTGCCATCAAAAAAATGCGTTTTTTTGTGCGTTTATAGTGTGCCACTTGCAAGATATCTGAAAGCGCGGTAAGCACGTATAATATTCCCAAAATCAAAATATAAAGTTCAAGCCCTGTGAAGATTGCCAGCGCCGAAAGAAATCCACCGATTGCAAGACTGCCCGTGTCGCCCATAAAAACCTTTGCCGGAAAACCGTTATAGATAATAAAGGCGAGTAGGGCACCCACAAGCCCAAAACAAACACAAATCAAATTTTGCCATTCCACTTGCCAAAAGACAGACAGCCCGCCCAAAATGATTGTCATTATCGCCACGAATGCGAGGGTGTAGCACACCGAAACGCCGCTGCACAACCCATCAAGGCCGTCCAGAAGATTAACGGCATTTGTCAGTGCGATCGTTGTGATGATGACAAGCGGTATAATCCAAAATCCAATATCAACCGGAAGGTTTATAAACGGAATATAAATTGACGTGCCAACAAAGTTATAAACAAACACCGCAAGTATTATGCCAAGCCCAAGTTGCCCAATGATTTTTTGATAGGGTTTCAGCCCCTCATTTTCCCCAGATTTGATTTTCAAAAAATCGTCCAAAAAACCAAGGCAGGCAAATCCCAGCATTGTAACAATACTCATAATTGCAAGGGTGTAATTTTGATTAAGCGCAAAAAATGCCCCGGCGCATGTGCCGATGATAAAAACCAGCCCACACATTGTGGGTGTGCCTTGCTTTGATTTGTGCGCATCAACATAATGCAAAATGTTTTGTCCGGCCTTAAGTTTTTGCGCGGCTTTAATTACAAAAGGGCTTATTGCAAATGCCACAACAAACGAAAACAAAAGCACAAAAAGCCAAAGTGTCAGCATATAATCTCCTTATCTTGCACGATGCAATCTTGCCCCAAAATTGTTTTCACAGATTTTTTTATTTCGGCAAAGTCGTCATATGGTAACTTGATGCCGTTGATGTCTTGATAATTTTCGCCGCCTTTGCCGCACACAACTGCAACATCATTTGGGCGCATCATTTCCACAAGTTTGAAAATTGCAAGCTTTCGATCTGCAATTTTAAGATAATTATGTCCACTTATACCTTGTTCTATATCATTTAAAATATTTTCGGGCTTTTCAAAGCGTGGGTTGTCGCTTGTCAGGATGCAAAAATCGGCGCATTTTTCGGCAATCTCGCCCATAATGGGGCGCTTAAGCTTGTCGCGGTCACCCCCACAGCCGAAAAGGGCAATAAGCTTGCCATTGCAAATGCCACGTGCGGATTTAAGGGCGTTTTCAAGTCCATCTGGTGTGTGCGCAAAATCAACGATGATTGTTTTGTTGTCAGAAAGTTTGATGATATTAAACCTTCCTTTTGGCGGGGAAAGTTTTGCAACTGCTTTTTTGATTGTCAAAGGCGCCACGCCCACACAAAGGGCAGCGGTTGCCACCGCCATTATGTTATAAACATTAAAAATGCCCACCAAATTTGTGCTGATGTTTTCAACGTTATCCAAAAGGTTCATCACAAAAGATGTTCCGTTGGGGTGATTTTCAATTTGCACGGCAAAAGTGTCGCCAGGGGTGTCAAGCCCATAAGAAAGCACTTGGATTTTCTTTGAAAGTAAACTTTGAGCATATTTATCGTCAATGTTGACGATTGAAGTTTTCACTCGTCCTGACAAAAACCATGAAAGTTTTGTTTTAGAATATGTTTTCATTGTTTTAAAATAATCCAAGTGGTCTTGCGTGATGTTTGTTAAAATGCCCGCTTCAAAATCAATGTTCCAAATTTTTTGAAGGTCAATGGCGTGCGCGGAAACTTCCATAGCCACAAATTTCGCCCCGTCATCAACAAAGCTTTTTAAAAGGCGGTGAAAAACCATTGGGTCTGGCGTGGTCAGGGCAGAGGGATAATCTTTTTCTAAAAACTTTGCGCCCGTTGTGCCAATAAATGCGCAGGGCTTGGCCGCGGCATTTAAAATTTCTGCGGTGAAAAGCGCGCAACTTGTTTTGCCATTTGTGCCTGTGATGCCAATAAACTTCAATTTGTCTTTTGGGTTGCCAAAAAAGGTGCTTGCAAGTGTTGCGATGGCGCGCCTTGTGCTTTTCACAATGATTTGCGGCACATTGTATGCAGGCAAAGGTTTTTCAAGCACCAAAGCCACCGCGCCGTTAATAATTGCCTCCTCCACAAACAAATTGCCGTCAAAATTTTTGCCCTTTTGTGCAACAAAAAGGCAACCTGGTTTTGCCGCGCGGCTTTGAATGGTTATATCCAAAATTTCAATGTCAGAAATCCATCCAATGGTTTTTTGCACCTCGGTTTCCTTGATCAAATCTGTCAGTTTCATTTTTCACCTCTATGGTGTTATACGCTGAAAATTCAATGATTTGGCGCATTCGCAAAAAGTTGCCAAAAAAATTGAAAACTCCCAATATTACAACAAACATAAAGGGCGAATTAAGTTTGTAACTATATTTTTGTGGTGTATAGCGGCTTGTCATTTCCGCGGCAAAAAACAAAGTTCTAAGCCAAAAATCACTTTCATATAATAAATCAAGTTTTTCGACAAAAAAATTGCTTTTTCCAACAAAAAACAATTGCATTATGTTTGGCAATTTTGGCGATGCGAAATATACTTAAAAGCGAGGTTGAAATGCATTTTTGCGTTATAAACTCAAAAACACTGATGTTTGCGGGCTGTATGGTTTTGGTGATGATTTTGCTTGGCATAAGCATTGGCGGAAGCACCAGCGCCCAGGTTTTCTTTGGCTATTCAACGCGCCAAGTGCCTGTTTATCAGGTGGAAACCGATGAAAAAAAGGTGGCCATAAGTTTTGATGCCGCATGGGGTGCAGATAAAACTCAAGGAATTTTGGATATATTAAAGGAATATAACTGCACGGCCACATTTTTCCTTGTTGCGTTCTGGGCAGAGAAGTATCCGGAAATGGTCAAGGCCATTGATGATGCGGGTATGGAAATTGGCAACCACAGTGCCACTCATCCCGATTTAACAACCGTTTCTGCCCAAAAACTTGCCGATGAACTTGCCATAACAAACCAGCAAATCACAAGCATCACAAAAAAGCCCGTGCGCGTCTTCCGCTGCCCGTATGGCGCGTATAACAATGATGTTTTGAATGCCGCAACCGCTGCGGGC
>JAFVTB010000132.1 GCA_017503445.1 Clostridia bacterium | reverse complement strand
CATCACATTCCATAAAATGCGAAGGTTTTTGACTGACAACCGCATTGTAATTTTCTTCATCAAGATAATATTGGCAAACAAAGCGGTCTTGGTCGGGAATGCAAGCCGCCGCCCATTCACGCGGATAAGTTTTTTTGTTGTGAAGGAACAAAACGCGTTCCCCCGCGCTGACCATAACCGCAAAGCGGAACTGGCCGCGGGCATTGCGTGAAATTGGCTCCCTAAGCAAATAAATGCGCGAAAGTGGCACTTTTGTGTTGTCATCAATACGTTGCATAAAAAAATCCCCTTTTGTGGGCATTATATCACAATGCATGGATTTATCAAGGTGCATTTTCCAGCGAAATTTGATTGTTTTTGAACAGTTAAGAAAAAAGTGGGAAAAAAGTATTGACTTTTTTTATTAGATGTATATAATATATAACAATATTTGGTCTTAAAGGGTGGTGAAAATCGGCTATGACAATGGTTAAAGTTGGCGAAAACGAAAGCGTTGAAAGCGCAATCAAACGTTTTAAACGCAAATGTCAAAAAGATGGCATTATCGGCGATATCCGCAGAAAAGAAGCATACTATAAACCTTCTGTTGCAAAGAAAATGAAAAGCGAAGCAGCAAGAAAGAAAGCACGCAAACGCGGAAACTAATATTTTTTTAAAAAAATAAAGGAAATTTGAAATTGGTGTCGAATAAGTTTAGTATAAAGACACTTTTTTTATTGAAATTTTTAGGGATTGAATGAAAGAAAACATTTTTGGGGCGGACTTTATCGAAAAGGTGAAGGCCAAGAACGACATTGTGAATATCATCGGGAAATATGTTCGGCTTGAAAAGAAGGGAAACAAGTTTTGGGGCTGCTGCCCTTTTCACCATGAAAAAACACCTTCTTTTTGCATAAATGAGTTCGAGCAGTTTTATCATTGCTTTGGCTGTGGCGAAAGTGGCGATGTGATCACATTTTTGCGCAAGTTTGAAAATTTGGAATATCATGATGCCGTGCGCGTGCTTGCCGAAAACGCAGGCATGGAAATGCCCGCCATGCAAGACAATGAAAAATATCTTAAAGCAAAACGCGAAAAAGACACTTCACTTAAGATTTTGAATTTTGCAAAAGAATTTTATAAACAATCCCTTTATTTTTCAAGCGCAAAACCCGCGCAGGAATACATAAAAAAACGGAAATTAACAAAGCGCGAACTGGACAAGTTTGAACTTGGATACTCCCCCGATTATGACAGCATTGTTGGAAAGTTAAGACAGCAAGGTTATAACGATGAACAAATGAAAGCTGCCGGCGTGTGTGAGATTGGCAAATCAGGCCGCGCGTATGACTTTTTGAAAGGGCGTCTTGTGTTCCCAATCGTGAATGCGCAGGGCGATTGCATTGGCTTTTCGGGGCGCGACCTTGCGGGCGCAGACCATATGAAATACAAAAACACTTCCGCAACCCAAGTTTTCAACAAAAGCCGCGCGGTTTATGGCATAAACCTTTTGAAAAGATATAAGCAAGAACATGGGATTGACACCGTGATTTTGGTGGAAGGGCAATTTGATGTTATCACAATGCATCGTTTTGGATTTGAAAACGCGGTGGCGTGCCTTGGCACGGCCGTGACGAAAGATCACCTTCGTGAACTGAAACGCCTTGCAGATAATGCAATTTTGTGTTTGGATGGCGACAGCGCAGGGCAAAAAGCGGCACTTCGCACTTTGGAAGTGTTTGCCGAAATGCCCGAGTTTGCCGTGAAAGTTGCCGTGATTCCCAATGGGCAAGACCCTGACGAATTTTTGCACCAAAACGGTGCGGAAAAACTTAAAACCATTTTGGAAAATGCCCTGACGCCAACCGCCTTTCAAATCTTTGTTTTGAAAAACAAATATGATATTTCAAAACTTGATGAAAAAGCCAAGTTTTTGAAAGAAGCATTGGCGGTGGTTTCAAAACTTCCCGAAGCCGCACAAAAGGAAATTTATTTGGAAGAAATAAGGAAAATCACGGGTGTATCTGTGGACTTTTTGCGGCGCGACCTTTCCAATGCACCAGAAAAAACCGAAAAAACCGCTGAAGTTCAACCAAAGCCCGCCACAGAACTTGATGCCAATGTTAAGGCAGTTAAGTTTGTTTTGGCGGCAATGCTTTTCAAAAAAGATTTTGCCACAACGAAAACAAATTTGGCGCAATTTATCACAAATCCAAGCTTGCGAAAACTTTATCAGTATATCATTCAAAATCCCGATTTCCGCGTGGCGCAGGTTTATGACATTTTTGATGTTGAAAACGATAAAATCATTGATGATGTAATCAATTTTGAATTTAAGGACATCACCGCACCAAAAGAATATTTTGAAAACTGCGTTTGGCAAATGGTGGAAAATGAGTTGAAGTTTAGAAAGAATACTTTAAGTAAACAATATAAGGAAGAAATTGACAATGCAAAACGGCGCGAAATTTTGGCGCAAATTGCAGAGATTGATAAACAACTGAAAAATAAAAAGTTAGGAGATATTTAATGAATAAAGAAAAAATTGATTTGGAAGTTAAGCGCCTGATTGATATTGCAATGAAAAAAGGTGCCATCAATGAAGAAGATGTTGGCACACGACTGTTGAAATATGATGCCTCTGCAAGTGATATTGAAGAAATTTTGAAAAAACTTGAGGGGTTGGGCATCAAAATCATCCGCACACAAACCGAACACCTTGAAAACTTGGACGACCTTATGGCCGATGTGCGCGTAAGCGTGAATGACCCTGTGAAAGTTTATTTAAGTGAAATTGGCAAATCACGCCTTTTAACCGCAGAAGAAGAATATGACCTTGCAAAGCGTTGCCACGAGGGCGACCAGGAAGCATGCAGTTTGCTTTCTGAATCAAACCTAAGATTGGTTGTCAGCATTGCAAAGCGTTATATGGGCAATGGAAAAATGCAACTTTTGGACCTTATCCAAGAAGGCAATATGGGGCTTTTGAAGGCGGTTGAAAAGTTTGACTACAGCCGCGGCTTCAGATTTTCAACATATGCCACATGCTGGATTCGTCAATCAAT
The DNA here is from genome assembly GCA_017503445.1 of Clostridia bacterium. Taxonomy (GTDB): domain Bacteria; phylum Bacillota; class Clostridia; order Christensenellales; family UBA1242; genus UBA5489. The sequence goes on along the minus strand of JAFVTB010000132.1, from coordinate 2,771 downwards.
CACCCGTGCAATGAGTGACCAAGCAAGAACAATCCGCATCCCTGTGCATATGGTGGAAACCATTTCAAAACTTCGCCGCGCAAAACTTATGCTGCTTAAGAAAAATGGAACTGACCCAACAAATGCCGAAATTGCAGAACTTATGGGCATCACCGAAGAAAAAGTTTGCGAGATTGAAAAAATCTCTCAAGACCCTGTTAGTTTGGAAACCACCGTTGGTGAGGAAGAAGACAGCAAACTTGCAGATTTCATTGAAGATGAAACAATCAAATCACCTGTGGAATGTGCCACCGAAAATATGCTGCGTGAACAACTTGCGGAAATCATCGACACTTTGACACCGCGTGAACAAAAAGTTATCAAACTTCGTTATGGGCTTGAAGATGGACACACCCGCACACTTGAAGAAGTGGGGAAAGAATTTAATGTAACCCGCGAACGCATACGCCAAATCGAAGCGAAAGCACTTCGCAAACTGCGCCACCCAAGCCGTTCAAAAAAACTTGTGGACTTTCGCGATTAATTGTGCTACACTATGGAAACTTAAGGAGAATCTATGAACATCGAAAAAATTTTGGAATTTCAAAGTTTGGATAATGAAATCAGAAAACTTGAACAACAACTTGCCAACAGTCCAGACCAAAAAGCCATTGAAGGTTTGCAAAAATTGGTGAAAGAAACACAAACAACATCTGCAAACCTTGAAAAAGAAGCAGAAAATTCTGTGAATGAATATCAAAAAATGCAAAAAAGTTCCCAAGATGCAATTGCAACAATGAACAATCTTGCAGCAAAAAAAGAACAATCACTTTCAGAAGAAGAATATGCCGCTTGTGTAAAGCAACTTAACAACATTGCGGGCTTTTTGGCAAACATTGAAAAACGCATTATGCAAATCGCCGACAAGGTGAACGCAATCTTGTCTGAATATGAAAACGCAAAACAAAATTATAACCATGCAAAACAAAAACACAGCATGCACAAAAACAATCTTTTGGCATTGCAACAACAAATTTTGCCACAAATTGAACAACTTTCATCAAAACTTGCAACCCTTGAAAGTGGGCTTGACCAAACATTTTTGAAAAAATATAAAGCAAAGCGCGCCGACAGAATTTTCCCTGTTGTTGTGCCAATGCGTGACAACAGTTGCGGCGGGTGCATGATGGAATTGCCAATGGCACAAATTGAAAAACTGAAAAAAGACGGTTTTTTGGAATGCGAAAGTTGCCACAGAATAATATATTTGAAATAACAAGCACAACGCTTGTTTTTTTTACGGCATTTTTTGTTTGGTGCTGGGGCTTCAATCGTGCTAGAATATCCTAAAGATGAAAAGAATTATTTTGATTATCGGCATTATTATTGCGGTTGCTGCCGCAGCGGCTGTAATATTTATCCTAACTGCATCTCCAAACCACAACCCAAAATTTTCCAAAGACGAAATCATCTTCACCACAATAACTGATTCAAACGGCGAGTTTTTATCCAATTATAAATATGTTTCCAATGACCCAACATACGAGGTTTATAAAATAAAAATCTCCAACACCAAAAATGTGGCATTTGAAAATCCATATGTTGAACATTCTGGCAATGTGTTTGTCAATTCCACAGATATTGCAACGGGAATTGAAATTTCTTTTCAAATCACAAGCGGAACAGATTTTTATTTTGCAATTCAAAGTGATAATTTTGAAACTGCCAAAATGATGTATCACGCACGGGAATATATCCAGGCGGATTCACTTAATTTAAAGATTGCCACCAGCCCCACAGGGCCATTTACAGACTTTTATGCAAGCAATAATTCCATTTATATTATACCGTCTCAATACAAAAATGCGGCACTTTTGGATGGTTTTCCAAGCGAGCTTTGGGTGATGCCATATTCAACCACCCACCCGGGCGCAAACTTTGCCGTAAGCGTTGCCGAAAGCGGACATTTACAACTTTTGGGCAATGAAGCGCCATATCGCCTGGCGCCAAAAAGCGCGGGCGCATCAATGTTTAACTTCTATACCCAAGATGGCTCTGGCACATCAAAATCAGTGACATTTGTGTGCAAATATGTCTCGCCAACGGGAATTTCTGGTTTGCCAAACAAAATTGACATTGATTTATCTGAAAGTGCGGAATATCTTTTGCAAAACTTCACCGTTTTGCCGCTTTATGCGCAAAATTACATATTGGAATTTGAAAGTTCAAACAAAAACATTTTCACAATCACAAACAACAAAATCACCGCCCAAGCGGTTGGAATGGCAAAGCTGTGGGTTAAAATTGATGGCGAGGTGACTTATGAAATTCCCGTGAATATTCAACTTGGGCAACTTCCCGAATTCACCTTTGCGCTTAACAGTTTCACCGCTAAAAATTTTGGAAATGACATCACGCTTAGTGGCGCAAATCTTTCACTTAACATTGCAAATGTTGCCGAAAACTTTGTTTCAATCACCATTAATGTTGGGCTGGATAATTTTGGCGGCGAACTTGAAGACATAAATGCAAACATTAATGATGAAAGTGGCATGTTGTATACACCCGCAGGCGAACCTTCGTTTGAATTTGGTGGCGCAAACTTTTTGACATACACAATATATCTTTCCAAAACTGTGGGCAGTTTAAGCATTGAATTTTCAAAAATTATTGACGAAAAACCAATTTCAAAAACACTTGTGATAACCATAGTCAGCGAATAAAAAAAATAAAAAAAATTTTATTTTAAAATAAATATATTTTTAATTAAAAAATGTATTTATTTTTTATAT
>JAFVTB010000015.1 GCA_017503445.1 Clostridia bacterium | reverse complement strand
TCATCTTCAAAAGGCGTGTATATGGAAATGTGCATTTTTGATGAATCCATAATGAACATAAGCTCGTGCATATCAAGGTTGAAATGCTGGGCGATTTCCTTAAGCGTTGGGCTTTGGTGATTTATGGCAAAATATTCTTCAATAAAGCGGTTGATATGGATATTTTGCATTTTCACGCTGCGGGACACCTTTATATATCCATCATCGCGCAAAAAGCGTTTCACTTCCCCAATCACCATCGGCACAACATAGGTTGAAAATTTGACATCAAACGCGGTGTTGAAATTGTTGATTGCCTTTATAAAGCCCACGCATCCAATTTGATAAAGGTCATCATATTCAATATGGCTGCCCTTAAAGCGGCGAATAATGCTTTTGACAAGTGGGAAATTATGCTGGATAAGCAAATTTTTGGCATCTTCATCACCGCTTTGCGCGCGTTTTATAAGGGCAATTGTGGTTTCGTTGTCAAGCATTATGCCCCCAAAATGGCTTTTTGTGTGCGCGAAAAGTTTTTGACAAGCTTCACACTTAAACCGCCGTTTGTGTTGGTAAACACATTCATTTCATCCATAAAACTTTCCATAACGGTGAACCCCATACCGCTGCGTTCTTCATTGGGTTTGGTGGTGTAAAACGGCTCAAGGGCTTTTTCAATATCTCTGATGCCAACGCCCATATCGCTGACCACAATTTCAACAGAATTTTCAAAAAGGCGCGCAGAAATTTCAATCCAACCTTCAGTTTTTGGATAGGCATGCACCACGCAGTTGGTTACTGCTTCACTGACCGCGGTTTTAATGTCGGTGATTTCATCAAGTGATGGCTCGGCCTGTGTGCAAAATGCCGCCAAGGTGGCACGCGCAAAACTTTCGTTCACCGAAAGCGCCTTGATTTTCAGTGTCATTTCATTTAGTAATTTCATAATCCCCCCTTATATAATCTTGGGCATAATTTCATAAAGCCCTGTCATTTTAAAGATTTTTTCCGCGTGCGCAGATGGATTGCAAATGAAGATTGGAATGTTTTTATCCTTCATTTTTTTATACCGCCCAATCAAAACGCCAATGCCGGTGGAGTCCATAAAATCAAGTTCACTTAAGTCAATAATAATCTGCCGAAACCCCGTTGACTTAAAGATGTCATCAAGTTTAATGCGCGTGGCAGCGGCGGAATGCTCATCAAGTTCACCATGCAAAAGCACATAAAGGGTGTTGTTGTAAATGCGGTTTTTTATCTCCATAATCCTTGCTCCTTGCCCAAACCTTAACATAAAAAACCCCGCAAAGTTTGGCGCCTTTTGCGGAAAAACCCCTTTTTTTGCCAAGAAATATTTTTGGCAAATCGTTTGCAAAATTGGGGGCAATGGGGTATGATAGAAAAAGTATAGGAGTTTATTATGTATGATGTATTGATCGTTGGCGGGGGGCCTGCGGGCTTAACCGCGGCAATTTATGCCCTTAGAGTAAGAAAAAGCGTGCTTTTGTTTGAAAAACTTGGCCCTGGCGGAC
>JAFVTB010000131.1 GCA_017503445.1 Clostridia bacterium | reverse complement strand
TTTGGCAAAAAGTGGAATACTTAAAAGAGTTTTTAAATCTTGTGGACAAAAACAAAAACGCGCTTGCAAAAACACTTTGCCTTGAAACAGGCAAGCCGCTTAAGCAAGCAAAGGCAGAAATTGCAAATATCCGCATCGGGTTTGAAGCGTTTATGGAAAAAGCAAAGCACCTTTATGGCAATGTGATTCCGTATGGCACAGAAGCAGGCCAAGAAAACAACCTTCAGTTCACCCAGCGCGAACCGCTTGGCGTGGTTGCAGCAATTATTCCATTCAACTTCCCTTGCGATTTGTTTGACCAAAAGGTTGCACCGGCACTGCTTGCAGGCAATAGCGTGATTGTTAAGCCGCCGCACCAAAACCCAAGCACACTTGTGATGCTGACGGACCTTCTTTGCCAAACGGGTATCACGAAAGGCGCAATTCAAATTGTCACTGGGCGCGGAAGCGTGTGTGGCGCGGCACTTTCAAAACACCCACTTGTGGACAAGATCACATTCACGGGCAGCACCGAAGTTGGCATTATCACCGCAAAATATGCGGCAGAAAAACTTGCGCACACTTCACTTGAACTTGGCGGCAACGATGCATTTATTGTTTGCGATGATGCAGATATTGACCTTGCGGTTGAAGAAACCGTTTGGGGCAGAATGTATAACACTGGGCAAGTGTGCTGTGCAAGCAAGCGCTTTTTGGTTCAAAAAGGCATACATAAAGAATTTGTGAAAAAGCTGACCGCTCACCTTAAAAAACTTAAGCAAGGCGACCCAATGACCGATGTTGACCTTGGCACATTGATTTCAACCGAAGATGCCATTCATGTTGAACATCAAATCAAAGATGTTGTGGCGCAAGGCGGAAAAATTGTGCTGGGCGGCAAGCGCAATGGCGCGTTTATCCCTGCAACAATTATTGATAATGTGCCAACCACAGCCGATGTTGCAAGTGATGAGGAAATTTTTGGCCCTGTTGTGCCAATCATTGAATTTTCAACGATTGAAGAAGCCATTGAAATTGCAAATAATTCAAAATTTGGGCTTTGCGGCTGCATTTTCACAAAAGACAGTTCAAAAGCCCTGAAGGTTGCCAATGCACTTGAATGCGGCGGCGTGGTTATTAACGGCGCAAGCTTCCACAGAAGTTTTGAAATGCCATTTGGCGGATATAAATTTTCTGGCATTGGTGGCGAGGGCGTGATGTCAACCTTTGATGAAATGACCCGCACAAAAACAATTACATTAAAAAATATTTTAAAATAATAAACAAATATTTTATTAAAAAATTTATTTGTTTTAAATAAAAATTAATTAAATTTTAATATTTTGATTAAAAAATAAAATTTTATTGATTTTGTTATATCCCAACAAAAAAAATATCCTAACAAAAAAAACCCTTGAAAAAGGGTTTTTTTTAAAATATGTTTTCAGGTGCGGACGTGTTGTATTTTGTGTTTGAGTATGCCAAAATGGCCATAATCAGCATAAAAGAACTGATGATTAAATAAAACACCGAAATGCGCACAAAAAAACTTGAAAAGATAAGAAGAATTCCCGAAAATGCCCACGCCTTTGCGCGCTTGCGGCTGAGGGCATTTGCCCAAAACAATGCCCAGCGGCTTGGCGCGGCGGCGGAAATCTCGGGCTTTTCATCGGGAAAAACATCACTTGGTTTCATCAGTTTTTCGTAGGTGTCAAACTGGTCCAAAAGCACAATTTTGATTGGGGCGGCTTTGGCAAATTCATATGTTTCGCGTTCAAACGCCACACCTGCAATGATGATTTTTGCGGGCTTTGCAGCCAAAACCTGATTATGCGCGGCAATCACATCGCGAATTTTCAATTTTTCTGCAATAAACATCGGCACAAATGCGATGATTTCCTCGCCATTATTCCACCACAAAAAATTTGTTTTTTTGTTTACGGAAAACTGTTTTGAAAAAAGTTTATTGAAAAAGTTGATTGCGCTTGCTTTGCCGCCAAACACAAATCCCGCTGCAAAATTTTGCGCACGCTTCACTTCACTGGCCTTTAGGGTTGCCCTGTCGGCCTTTTTTTGTGAAATCATATTCAAAAGCACACACAAAATGATTGCCACAATCGCCGAATAAAGCACCGCAAAATACAAATTGCGCTCATAAAATCGCACCCAAATGAATGCCAAAAGGTACACAAGCCCCACGCGAAAGATATTTGAAATCACGGAATTAAAAGTTTTCATAGGGCAATTATTGACATTTTTGCAAAAAATAATCATTTTGCTCTTGACAACGGCGCGGTTTGGTGATAAAATGCTTTGTGTTGCAAGAATAACCGCAGGCATTCTTTGATGACCTTCGGTTCACAAGGACATTAATCTTAAAATTTAATATCAATATGCGTTGTTAGCTCAGCTGGATAGAGCGTCGGTCTACGGAACCGAAGGTCGGGGGTTCGAATCCCTCACAACGCACTAGAACCCAAGCATTTTGCTTGGTTTTTTTAATATAATTAAAAAAATTTCTCATGTTAAAAACAAAAATCTTGTGTTTGAAATTTACATATGTTATAATGTTTTTATATTTAAAAGGAGAATTTTATGAGAACAAAAAGCATTACAAGCGTTATCTTATTGTTTGTTATGTTAATTGCTGCATTTTTGTTTGTCGGTTGCGACGATCGCAAAAAAATCAGTTTTATGGTGGATGGCCGCGTTTATAAAACAATTCACACAAATGGCTATGAAAGCATTGAAATGCCCGAAGACCCTGTGAAGGCAGGATATACATTTGAGGGATGGTTTTGGGACACCGAATGGAAAAGGGGATTTGGCGAAACAGCATTTGAAGATGAAGCACTTTTGGTCAATCTTAAAGTTTATGCAAGGTTTGTAAAAGAAGATGCATCTTCAATCACAAATGTTACGCTTTCAAAATCTCTTAGAAAAATTAAGGCAGAACAATTTGCCCAGTATTCTTCGCTTGAAAGCATTGCAATTCCAAAATCTGTAAAAACGATTGGCGCAGATGCGTTTTTAGGTTGCAACTCTTTAACACGCGTGGACATCACAGATCTGGAAAGCTGGTGCAAGATTGAATTTGAAAACGCTCGCTCAAACCCACTGTTTTATGCAAAAAATTTATACTTAAATGGCGAACTTATAACTGACCTTGTTATTCCAAACACAATAAAAACAATCAATGAATATGCTTTTTATAATGGTACATTTGAAAGTTTGACGGTTTCAAATTCTGTAACAGAAATTGGCAAAGAGGCCTTTAAGGGCTGCACATCACTTGAAAGCGTGGCAATGGGCAATTCGGTGAAAAGTGTTTACAACGATGCTTTTAAATCTTGTACTTTAATAAAGCGTGTTGATATTACAAATATAGGAAGCTGGCTTAACATTTATTTTTCTGGCCTTGAGGCAAATCCATTAAGTTATGCACACAAATTATATTTGAATAATAATCTTGTAACTGATTTGGTTGTTCCTGACTCTGTTCAGCGTATTCGCAATTATGCTTTTAAGGATTACACAGACCTGAAAAGTGTGGTTATTGGCAACGGTGTTAAATGGATTGACCAAGAAGCATTTGATGGTTGTACATTCCTTGAAAATGTAACACTTGGAAATGCAGTAACGGACATTAGTTTTTATTCATTTAGAAACACTGCGATTAAAGAAATAACTATTCCTGATTCGGTTAATTATATTTCCAGTTCTGCATTTGGAGATTGCAGATTTCTTGAAAGTGTAACAATTGGAAACTCTGTTAAGGATTTATCTAGTGCATTTGACAATTGCCGCGCTTTAACAAAACTTAACATAACAAACCTTGAAAACTGGTGCAATATGGAATTTACTTTTTTTGATGATAATCCATTATACTATGCCGATAATTTATATTTAAATGGCACACTTGTAACTGATTTAGTTATTCCAAACACAGTTACAAAAATTAAATCACACACATTTTATAATTGCGAATCACTGAAAAGCGTAACAATTCCAAATTCAGTCAAAACCATTGGTGCAGAAGCATTCTATTCTTGTTCTTCACTTGAATTTGTGGATTTCGGCAATTCCGTTACAACAATTGGCAATGAAGCATTTTACTTGTGTTATTCACTTAAAGATATTATAATTCCAACTACACTTACAAGTATTGGGTCAGACGCATTTGATATTTGCAGGAAATTGTCTAATGTCTTCTATCTTGGCACTGAAAGCGATTTATACGCTAATTACATCAAAAATTCTTTTCAAGATGAAACAATCTTTTACTATGCAAGCACCCAGCCGACCACAGAGGGCAACTTCTGGCATAAGGTTGACGGGCAGCCAACAATTTGGGCAAGCAATGGAAATTAAAAAATTTGGGCAGATGCCCGAATTTTTTATTTTTAATTCACTTAAATAAAAAAACGGGGTTTGATAATCCCGTTTTTTGTTACGCCTGTTCTTGCAAGGTGTTTGGTTGTTCGGTTTCCTGCATGTCATCTTTTTTATCAAGATATTTTTTCCAGCAAAAACTTCCGTAAATTGTGTTGATAAGATATCCAATGTAAAGCACAAGCAAAATCCAAGTGTTTGTGATGATTGCCACGATGATATAAAGAATTGATGCAATCAGCCACACAAGCCAACTTTCTTTAAAGCGGAAGAAAAGCAAAATGCCATTTGCGATTGAAAGGGCGCTTATGCAGGCATCAATATATGCCACGGCAACTTGTTGAATTTCGGTGCTAAAAATTTCTGAATCTGGGCCAAAGAACGCAAAGATTGAACCAAGACAAAGCGTCCACCCAAGCACGCCCAAAAACAAAAGGCTTGCATGCTTAATATTCATTGAACGGACAACTGTTTTTTCTTTATCTTTTTTGTCTTCGTGCTTTTTCCAAACGATATAAGACACAATATGCATTGGAAACCAAAAGAAGATTGAAACAATCATTGATGAAAAGCGATAAGCAAGCATAATGCAAATTGCAATTTCAATAATTTCAACGAATATGTAAAGGAAGAAACTCCACTTGCTTTGCTTTGAAGCAAGAAGTTCAACAAACAGCCCAAAAATCACATTGATAAGGCATATAATGGTGATAAATGTTCCGCTGATGCCGTTGGTTGTTTCTTCAGGAATCAGAATTGATGAAATAATTGCAACAACAGAAAACACCAAAAGCCATATTTTTTCATAGGTTGTGAAATATTGCCAAAGTTTTTTTGATTTTACCGCTATTTGATTTTTAAAATTCGTCATAGATTTTATCCTTTCATTAAATGGGTTAATGCCCCCATAATAATCAACTTGCCATATTCAAGGGTGAGTGAACCTTGCATAAATGCAGTGTATGGCGGGATAACGGGCGCATCGCAAGTGAGTTCAATGGTTGAACCATTTGTGAACGTTCCCGCCGCCATAATTTCATCGTGCGGATAGCCGGGAAATTCACAAGGAATAGGGGTTGCAAAAGCGTCAATCGGGCTGTGCATTTGAATGCCCGCGCAAAACTTTTCAAGGTTTTCTTGGGTTCCAAGTTCCACCGTTTGCACAATATCTGTGCGATGTGCATCAAACCTTGGGGAAACTTTAAAGCCCAATTTTTCAAACATATAACTTGCAAAAACGGCGGTTTTGATTGCGTTTGCAACGGTTTGCGGCGCCATAAAAATTCCGCGCAAAAATTTGTTGTGCTGGTTATAATTTGCGCCCAAATCTTTGCCAATGCAAGGGGCAGTTAAGCGTTCAGCAATTTCATATACAAGATTTTCCTTACCAACAATATATCCCCCGCTGGTGGCAATCCCACCGCCCGCATTGTGCATAAGCGATCCCGCCATCACATCAACGCCAACCTGGGTTGGTTCTTTTGTTTCAACAAATTCGCCATAGCAGTTATCAGCAAAAATAATTATGTTTGGGGATATTGCTTTGATAAGATTGCACACTTTTTCAATTTTTGCAATTGAAAGCCCTTCGCGATGGTTATATCCCCTTGATCGTTGGATTGCAACAACCGCGACTTTGTTTTCCTTAAGAAATTTTTCAATCGCAGGATAATCAAAATCATTATCCACAAGTTCAATTTGATGATATTTGACGCCATTTTTCATAAGCGAATGCTTACTGTCACCCGCGATACCAATCATGTTTTGAAGCGGGTCATACGGAAGCCCGGAAATTGAAAGAAGTGTGTCGCCATAATGCAAAAGCCCCGAAAGTGAAAGCCAGATTGCGTTTGTGCCACTCATAATTTGCGGGCGAACAAGGGCATCTTCTGCACCAAACACATCGGCAAAAAGTGCCTCAACCTTATCGCGCCCGCCGTCATAAAAACCATAGCCCGTAACTTCATTAAAAGTTTCAGTTGTGATGCGGTTTTTGATGAACGCCTCAAGCACTTTTTGGCTGTTAAAAGCGCACACTTCATCTGCCTTGGCATAATAAGGCGCAAGGGGTTTTTGCGATGATTTTTCAAGTTCATATATTTGCGTTGAAATATTGATTGACATAATTTATCCTTTTCAAGTAAAAAACCCAGAAAAACTGGGGCAAAATTCTGGTACAGGTGACAGGATTTGAACCTGCACGGTTGCCCACCAGATCCTAAGTCTGGCGCGTATGCCAATTTCGCCACACCTGCATATGTGGATAATATATCACATCAAAAAAATGTTGTCAATATTATATATTTATTATTTTTAAGTAGGGGGTTGATTTTTAACGCAAAATATTATATAATTTTGATATAATAAAAGGGGGAAAAATATGGCAGCATATTATAAAAAAAGAAAACCTTTCATTTTAAAGCTTTTCATCGCACTTTTTTGGATTGTGTTTGTGATTGCACTTGCTTTTGGCGGCACGTGGGCATATTTTTATTTTGCCAAAAATGTTGACATTGTTGCGGCGTTCACAAATTTTGGGGCATTAAGCAAACCGGTTGAGGAAGATGCAATCAAAACAATCACTGCCGACGATGCCACAAAAGTTGGTCAAGCACTTGATATTACAACTTTGCCAAGTTATCCGAATAACCTTGAAATCACGGACGGTCAACTTGGGGCATATATCAACAGTGAAATTGCAAATGATTTAACTGTGGACTTTGGAATGGGCGATATCAAACTTAAGGATTGGAATTTTGAGGTTTTGGCGCTTGACATCAGCACCGAAAACGCAGAAAACAATCACATTGCCAACATCACAACCACTTTTAAATTTGACAGCGCAGAAATCAAAAACCAAATGGGCGCATTTCCACTTTCACTTTTAAAAGGCAAGATCCCTGACGTGCTTTATGTCACCACAATTGCCGGAATTGAACAAACCGCCCAGCAGGCCATCAACAATGAATACACCATTAATCCAGAAAGCATAACAATAAATAACTTGACCAAAAAACAAACTGCAAATATATTTAATTTTGCAGGCACATTTATAAGTGATTTAACAACAAACAATGTCACCCAACATCTTGCAAACGCAATTATCAAGCCACTTTTGGGAGAAAGCAACAGTCTTTTGCAAACCTTAAATCAGAAAACCCAAGCGGGATATGAAGCGAAGTTTGAATTTGCTGATGGAAATATTCAATTCAGCGCGGAAATGGCACAATATCAAGTTCAAGTTACCCAACTTCTTAACAATGAATCAACAACCGCCGCCGCAATCATCAGCGGTGCAACCGGCACATTTATCCATGGCAGCAATGTAACCCTTACGGTTGTTTTGAACACGGGATATAACTTTCTTGGCTGGTTTGCAAGCGAAAATGCAGCCGCGCCAATATCCACTGCTGCAACATATGTGATTTCAAACATCACCGCCGACGCAAACCTTTTTGCAAAGTTTGAATATATTGAAAAAACAATCACATATCACAACACCAAAGATGCCCAAAACCCAAACCCAACAACATATAACATTTCAAGCGGCACAATTCAACTTGCAAACCTTGATGTGGAAGGATATGATTTCAAGGGCTGGTATACTTCAGCAACCTTTGAACCAAACACCAAAAAAACCAGCATCAACGCAAGCGCATTGCAAGATTATGACCTTTATGCAGATTGGGCGGTAAAAACATATTCAATCACATATCATTTGAATGGTGGAACCTTTCTTGGCGCCAGCAAAAGCGATTACACCATTGAAACTGCAACATTTACCCTTTCAACCCCTGTGAAAGCCGACACCGAATTTGTGGGCTGGACGGGAACAAACCTGACGGAAAGCACAAAAAATGTTGTGATAAACCAAGGCACAACCGGCAATCTTGACTTCACCGCACATTGGCTTTATGATGCCGAAGTGAATTTGTGGGTTGATGGAAAATTAGAAAAAACATTTGATTATTCTACTGCTCACGCCTTAACACCTGATATTATAAATGCAAACATTGACACAAAAGCGTTTGGAATGAAAGGGTATGAAATAAAAAATTGGTACACCAACCCTGAAATGACAACACTTTTCACCGAACAATATATTTCCGGCACAATAAATCTTTACAGCACAGCGGAATACTTCACCAATGAAATTTTGTTCTATCCATACCTTTCAACATTCGATGCGGCAGTTGCAAACCACAACCAAATGACCTTCACAAGCCGTCAAGACCTTTTGGCATGGATTGATTATGTGTTCTTCTTCCATATCACTGGCGTATTGACATCATATCAAGATCCTTATCCAAAATTTAAACTGACTTACATTGCCGGCGATGGCAATGCCAAAGTTGCAGAGGTTAAAGCGGCTTATAAATATTATAAAGACATTGCAACATATCAAAGCATAAAATCCTATGTAAATTATTCAAATGTTCACTTTTTGATTCACCCAGGCAACACGGTTATTACAGTTCAAGATGAATTTGGCCAAGATAAACTGGTGACAACAGAAGATATTGCCGATATGGCAAGCATAACCGCAGACCCACAAAAAACCAAAGTGCAACCGCAAATGGCAAGCGGGCAAAGCATCAAAAACACAGCGCCACGCGCAAACAATTTTGATGATTTTGCAATCAACGATGTTGTGAAAACAATCTCAGTTTCAAACAGTGAACAGCTTGTGCATGTTTTGGAACAAGGATATAAACCAATTCCACAAACCGGCAGCGATGCTGAAACAATTTATAACCTTGCAAAAAATGTTTTGCGCCAAATTTGCAATGATGACATGACAGACGCACAAAAACTTAGGGCAATTTATGAATGGCTGGTGCTGAATGTGGAATATGATTATCGCGCCGTGGAAATCACAGGTGCAATGGGCAATGAAGCGGCAAACGCATCAAGGCATTATAAAGCTTGGTTTGCTGAAGGCGTGTTCCTTGACAAAATGGCAGTTTGCGAAGGATATGCCAAAGCGGCACTTATCCTTAGCCGTATTGAGGGCATTCCTGCAATCATTGCAACAGGCAAAGATCACGCATGGAACAAAATGATGGTTGACGGCAAATGGTTCACCTTTGACGCAACACATGGCAACTTCCCAATTGGTGGAAAAGAAGTGATTTCATACAATACATTCCTTTTCAAAGACAGTTATCGTCCTGCATATCAAGCCACTGAATATCCAGAGATCCAATCAACAACAACATATGATTTTTATACATCAACAACCATATGGCACGAAGGGCAAAGTTTTGATTTCCATATCAACAGCACCCAAGAAATGGAAACCTTTGTGAACTATGCAAAAGCCAATGCCACAGAAAACACTTTCACTTTTGAAGTGACATCAAGCGGAATTTCATTCTTTATCGCTTTGCAATCTGCAGCAAACAAAGCGGGCTTGACATGTCAAACTTATGAAAGTTCTGGATTAAACGGACAAACATTGCACACAATTATTTTTACAAAAACTGCATAAAATAAAAAATGATTTGAAAAAATCATTTTTTTTATTTAATTTTTTAATAAATAATATTTTTTTAATTATTTTCTTTAATTATTTTCTTCAGTGTCTTCGGCTGCATTAAGTGCCATAAATTCTGAAATACTTGTATCGCCAGAAAGCACGGCATTTTTGCAGGAATCTGCCAAACTGATCATGCCGGATGCTTCTGCAGTGGCACGAATTTTTTCGATACCTTCATTTTGATTGATAAGGTTGCGAAGCGCATCGCTTACATACATAATCTCATGCACCGCAAGACGCCCTTTGAAGCCAGAGCCGTTGCAATATTGACACCCCACCGGTGAAAAGATTTTTTGCGGTGTTTCAAGCCCCAAAATGTGCATTTCATCAGGTGTGGTGATGTGGGCTTTTTTGCACATTGGGCAAAGGCGCTTCACAAGACGCTGGGAAATCACGCCAACAATTGCATCGCCCACAAGATAACTGCTGACGCCCATATCCACAAGACGCGTTACTGCACCAACGGCATCATTGGTGTGAAGCGTGCTGAACACAAGGTGGCCTGTGATCGCGGCACGAATGCCGATTTGTGCGGTTTCTTCATCGCGGATTTCGCCAATCATAATGATGTCTGGGTCTTGACGCAAAATACTGCGAAGTGCGGTTGCAAAAGTCATATTCGCCTTGGCGTTCACCTGTGTTTGATTGATGCCCAGCATTGTATATTCCACAGGGTCTTCAACCGTGACGATATTGACATCGGGTTTGTTGACTTCTTTTAAAAAGCTGTACAAAGTGGTGGATTTGCCGCAACCTGTTGGCCCCGTCAGCAGCACCAAGCCATATGGATGCGCCAAAATTTTATCAACAATAAGGTTTTCTTCGGGCGTGAAACCAAGATCTTCCCGAGTGAAACGGAATGAACTTTTATCAAGCACACGAATCACAAACTTTTCGCCATGCACCGTGGGCAAAGTTGACACACGAAAATCATATTCCACACCATTCACCGCCAAATTTATGCGGCCATCTTGGGGGATGCGGCGTTCAGCAATATTCATTCCGGCAATAATCTTAAGACGGGCGCACACAGCAGGATAAGAACTTATTGGAAATGTCATTCTTTCTGCTAGATCTCCATCAACGCGATATCGTACTTTCACTTCATTTTCATACGGTTCGATATGAATATCGCTTGCACGATATGGAATTGCCTCGCGAATCACAGAATCCACCAATCGCACAGCGGGCGCATTGATTGTGTCATCAATTTCTTCACCATCTCCATCTTGAGATTTTGTGGTTTTTTCTTTTTCCAAATCACTAAGGGCGCTTTCGGTGGTTTGCGCGGCCAAGCGCGAAGAAATATATGCTGCAATTTGGCTTGGAGGCACTTGGATAAATTCCACTTTGCCGCCCACAAAAGTTGCAATTGCGCTGCGGGCAATCATATTCATCACATCACCAATTGCTACCACAAGCGTGCCATCTGGTGTTTTCCGCACCGGCACAATGTTGTTTTTGCGAAGAAATGTGTTGTCAAAAGTTGCCACAAGGTCTTTATCAATGTCCAAAACGGCCATTTCGCTGAATGGCACGCAAAACATATCTGCAACGATTGAATAAAATTCGGCTTCCGTGCAAATGTTATTCTCTTGCAAAAAGATTTTAATATCTTTTCCGCTTTCGGCAATTTCTTTTTCCAAAGACAAAACTTTTTCTGGCAATATTTTATGATTTAGGGCAAGGCGCACCAAAATTTCTTTGTTTCTTTTCATAAATCCTCCTTAGGCAATGCCTTGCATAATTGAAAGCATTGGTGAATAAACGGCGATAAAAATAATTCCAATTGACACACCCATAAACAGCATCAAAATTGGCTGGATCATTGATGTAAGGGCATTAAGGGAGTTCTGCAGTTCATCATCAAAATAACCGCATGTGCGCAAAAGCGTTTCATCAAGACTTGCAGTTCTTTCACCAACAGCAATCATTTGAATCAGCATCGGTGGAAAAATATTCATATTTTCAAGCGCATTTGTCAAAGAAACGCCTTTACGTACTTCTTCTGTGGCGGCAGCAAATTTTTTTTCAACATATTTATTGCCAAGAATTTTTTGCACAACCTCCATCGCATCAACAATGTGCATGCCGCTGGACAACAGCATTCCAAACGCCCGTGAAAAAATGGCTGTCACCTTTGCGGTTTTATATCGTTTTATCACACCAATTTTCATCCCAAGCATATCAAAAAAGAAACGTCCATTGTTTGTTTTGCCAAGAAGAATAAACAAAAGCACAACCCCCGCAAGAACAAGGAAAATCATCATCCAGTTTTGCATAATGAAATCGCTTAGATTAAAAATTGCCATTGTGATGCCCGGCATTTCAATTTCCATCTCGCCAAGTGATGTTTTAAACGTGGGAACAACCACCAGCATCATCAAAACCAAAATCCCAAGTGTCATCACCAAAAGCATAATGGGATAAACCATTGCGCTTTTCACTTTTGATTTTGTGCGGCTTTCATTTTCATAATAATCTGCAATGTTTTGCAAAACCTTTTCCAGCGAACTGCTCATTTCCCCAACATAAATCATATTGCGAAAAAAATTTGGAAAGATTTTTTTGTGCTTTTCCATTGCTTGGGAAAGCAATTTTCCGGATTTAACATCTTCATACACCATTTCCAAAACCTGTTTGAAAAATTTGGAAAATGATTGTTCTTTCAAAATTTCAAGGCAACCAATAAGTTCAATTGAACTGTTGATCATAATTGAAAGTTGGCGGCAAAAGTGAGTGATTTCTTTCATCTTCACTTTGCCCGTAAGTGAAAAGAACGCGTTTGGAGATTTATCCGCAACCGCGCGATATGAAATCAAGAAAAGCCCTTGATCGGCAAGTTTTGCGCGCAAGTCATCTTCATTATTGGCAAAATAGACGCCCGAAAATTTTTTGCGTTCAAGATTAAATGCTGTGTATTTATATTTTTTCATAGTCTAACTCCTTATGGGGTGGGGCGCGGCCGGCGCCAAAAGCACGCTTTTGGCGCGCGTTGCCCGCCGCGGCGGGCAACGCCCAAATTTTGCCAAGGCAAAATTTGGCGGACGCGCCTCCATCAAAACAACCCAAGATATATTGCCACTATATCCGCCCCAAAAAACATTGCCAAAATCACCCCAAGGGCAAGATATGGCGCAAAAGCATATTCCCCCTTCCCATCTTTGGAAATCGCACGCATTATAAGACACCCAATTGCACCCAAAATTGCCCCAAAAAATAACGCAACAAGAACGCTTTGCCACCCCAAAATCAGCCCGCAAACCGCCATAAGTTTGACATCACCAAACCCAAGCGCCTCTTTCTTGTAAAGCAAAAACCCAAGGCCATAAAACAAAAGCAGCACTCCTCCACCAACAAACAAGCCAATCACATGGCTTGCCCAGCCCCAAACAGGGTCAAAAATTGCGCAAAGAATGCCCACAATCAAAAGCGCAATCTGAAAGCGATCGGGAATATATTTATGCTCAAAATCAATGAAGGCAATCGTTATCAAAATACTGCACCCAATCATCATTGAGATTGCCAAAACAATGTTGATTTTCCAAAACACCAGCGCACAACCAAGCCAAAGCACCATATTCAAAATTTCAACCATGATATATCTTGGGCTGATTGGCGTGCGACAATACGCGCAGCGGCCACCCAAACAAAGCCATGAAAGCACAGGAATATTATGCCACCATTTCAACTTTTTTTTGCAATTTGGGCAATGGGAATCCGGCTTTATAATGCTCATCTGGTTTGGCACACGATATATAAGCACATTCAAAAAACTGCCCACACACAGCCCCAAAATTGCAACAAAAATATAAACAATTGCCATCATTGGTTCTCCCTCTCTTCATAACTCCACACAATCGTGGCGCCATTTGATTTTTCCACGGTTGCCACAATCAAATTTTTTTGATTTTGCACAACCTTAAGTGCAGAATTTGCACCATTGGTGCTTAGAAAAATTGAAAATTCAAAGTCGGTTTTTTCAAGCATAATTTGATTTATTTGCATTGTTTTTGCAAAGCCCAATTCTTCATATTTTTCACAAAATTCATCAACTTGCAAGCCCACAAAATCATTTGCAATTTGGCAAGCCGCCACACGGTTTTGAAAATTTGTGACAATGCGTTTTGTCTGCGTGTTTTGCGCCGACATCACCGCCACAAGAAGAGATGTCAAGGCAAACACCACAACCATAATTGCAAGCGAATACACCAAAACAAAGCCCCGTTTTCGCCTCATACTTCCACCACCTTTTGATATGGCTGAAGTTCAAACAAAATTTTGTTTTTGAACTGAACCGTTGCCGAAAGCGTTGCCCAATTTTGCGCAACGGCAATCCCAAAATTGCACACCACCTCGCCATTTGCAACTTCGCCGCCATCAAGCGTTGTTGTGATTTGAAAATCAAAAGTTGTGGCGGTTTGCGATGCGATTATTTCAGCAAAAATGCTTTCAAGATTTGCATTGAAATCACCAAACAAATCGGTGGATTCAAACGTGCTGGCATCAAAAATGGATTTAATATTTTCCACCTGCAAAATGCCAAAGTTTGTTGCCATTGTGCGCTGGTGCGCCGAACGAAAAAAGTTTGCAGATGCATGAAACGCAAGCACAATAACCAAAATCACGCCCAGTGCAACCACCGTTTCCATAAGTGTGAATCCTTTTTTCATATTACTTCCTTTTTACGCGCACACCTTTGAACGCAGCTTTTTTATCCTTATCCAAAAAATTGTGTCCCTTATTGAATGCGATTGAAAAAATTGCGCCATAAAGGTCAAAATAATCCACCAAAAGGCATGGTTCAATCAACTCTTCCTTAATAGGGGAAATTTTGATGTCAAAATCCGCATTTTTAAGGGCAGAAAGCATATTGTTGGGCAGGTTTACAATGGCAATTTCGGGCTGGGGCAAACCATAGGTGGATATTGTGTGTTTTATTGCAGAAAGATATCGCGCAAACACTGCAAAATTGATTTGAAGAACACTTTTTTTGCTTGCCGTGCCCTGTAAAATTCTTTCTGCCGCAATTTGGCGGTGGGTTTGCGCAGCGCAATATTGCAAAAATGCCTGGTTTTCAATGCTGCCCGGAACAAAAGAAATATTGTTCATAACATTTGCGCTGCTGTCAAAAATTTCGCGCTGAGCGGCGGGGGTTTTCACAAAGTTTGGCAACAATTTTGATTCTTCACTTGAAAGAAAATCACGCCCAAATGCCAAAGGAAGGAAACAAATTGTTTTTCCACGTGTTGCATAGATGATTTTGCTTTGGGTTTCAGCAATGTGAAGATAAAGCAAATCCCCAAGCTTGCTTTTGCCGCCAAGCGCCAAAAAACTGTTGATGATTGCATTGGCAGAATATGTGATGCAACGCAAATTAAGCCCATGTTTTTTGCACGCCATTGCGCAATCATGCAAAATTGGCTTTTCAACCAAGCACACCGAAAAAACCACCTGTTTTTTTGTTTTGGAAAGCACAGTGGCGTTGTGTTGCATTTGTGCAAAGTTTGGATACATGCGCCTTAGTTCTGCATTCAAGGCATCTTTTAAGCGATTTTGCGGCATGGTGGGCAAGGTGATGATATCGGTTGTGATGAAATAATCAGGCAGCACAACATAAACATCTGGCGCAGAAATTTTTTGCGTGGAAAGATAATATCCCAAAACATTATCCAAAATTTCAAAAATGTGTTTGTTTTCCACAAGGTCTTTTTCACAGGCAATTTCATCAATCGCCGCATTTTTGAAATCTGTGCCATTGTTTTTCAAAATTTTGACAAGGAAATTTTTGGTGTCAATCCCCACCACAAGGTTTTGAATTTTTTTGCTGAGTGCCATATGTTATATCCTTTTAAAAAACACAAGTGTTTGCGCATGTTCGCCATATATAAGAGTGCAACTGATCAATTTTTGATTGACAGAAAAATTTGCATTTTCAATATATTGACAAGCTTGCAAAGCAACATCATTTTGCCACAGTTTGCCATCAAAAAATTTGATTGTTTGCACGCCTTGCGCACTTTCAAAAACAATTTCATTGCCTGCCGCCTGCATTTGAAAATTTGGGGATTGAAAATCTTCAAGCACACCCGCAAATGTTTGATGAAAAGTGACAATTTCGCGCTGCACCGCCGTTTCACGCTGCTTTGTTTTGGTGAATGAATTTGCATAAAACATAATCGTTGCCAGCATGCCAAGCGCAATTGCCGCCACCGCCAACGCAACAGATATTTCCAAAAGTGTGAAGCCGCGACTTTTTTTCATATTTTTATTATATCACATAATGTTTTTTTTAGCAAGCATCAACAAAAATTCATCCACTTTCAAATTTGATACAGGTGAAAATTTTTTACATAAAAAAAACCGCATTTGCGGTTTTTTATTGTGATTAAGCAAGTGGTTCAACATTGATTGTTGGGTTTTGTGCAGTGCCACTGATTGTTGTGATGTCATATTGTTTGTTATCGTTAGGTACAGTTACTTTTTTGTCAAGAAGTGCTGTAGTAATAGCTTCTGCTTTATATTTTGCTGCAGGGATAACAACGCCATCTGCATATGAAAGGTTGATTGCACCTTGACTTACACAATCGCTGAATTTTGCAATAATTTGTTGTGTTACGTTACCTTTGTTTTCTGAATATGAAGAAACTTGACCAACAATACCTGCTGCATAAGCAACTTTATTTGCCATACCTTTTGCTTCAACAGTTACAACACCATAGTTTTCACAGTTTGTGAAATCAGCAAAGTATTTTCCGCTTGAAACAAATCCAACAACGCCGCCAGCTTTTTCACCAGCAGAGATTGCTGCATAGTTTACGCAATCAGTGAGGGCAAGTGTGCCTTGATAGTTTCTTCCAAGGATGCCACCAACGCCGTCATAAGCAATCACTTTGCTTTGGTCATTTTGTGCACCAACAGTTACGCCATTGATTGTTACGCCTTTTGCAAAGCCAACAAGTGCGCCAACGCTGTCACCATAAACTGCTGAATCAGTTGGGATTTCAATTTTTACATTTGCAAGAGTAAGGTTTGTGATTGTTGCGCCTTCAACGCGTGCAAACAAGCCATAAGAGAATTCTTGTTTTCCGCTGATTGTTGAATCGTTTTTAAACAATACTTTTGGTTCATAACCAATGTTGTTAAGGTTTGAAATTGTTTTGTTATTACCATTGAATGTACCCATGAAACCTTGAGAAATTGGGTTTTTGTTTTTATCTGCAAGTGCACGGGTGAAGTTACCAATTGGTGTCCAGCCGTCTTCAAGATTGATATTTTGTGTAAGGTTTACAGTAAGCCCTTTAAAAGTTGCACCGCCATTAACTGCATCGCGGAAGTTTTCAAGGTCTTCAAGATTTGCAATGTTAAGGGCAAAGCCAGCTGTTTGCAATTGTGAAGCTTCTGATCCTGTAGCAAATGTTGCATTTTGGGCATCAAGAACAGTGCCTGCGCTGTTTACAAAGTTTGTGTCAGTAGTAACCGCTACACCGTCAGCAGTTTTAAGCACTTCAACAACACCTGCATTCACAACTTTTGCTGTGGTTGCAGCAAGGTTAAGTTCGCCAACATAACCGGTTGGTTGGATGTCAACTTTACCTTTTGTGATTGCAAGGTTTTCAACATAACCATTAAGCGCCAAGCTTTGGTCTTTAACGGCAGTTACGTTAAGTGTGTCGATTGAGCCATATTGAGCAATTTCAGCGCTTGGAGTGTTGATTGTTACAGTGCCTTCAAATTTGCCATCAATATATGCGTCATCGTTTGTGGCTGTCAAATCGGTGATTGTAAGGTTGCCTTTAAGGGTGTTGTCACCGGTTTTAAAGCTTGAAAGTGTTGTAAGGGTGAAATTTTGTGTTGAGTCTTGACCCAAGAAATAGTTAATTGGATTTTTTGGGTTTTTCATGATGTGTCCTGCATTCAAGACAACTGTCCAAAGTTCTGCGCCGGTGAAGTCATATTCTTTGTCTTTGTCAGAAATTGGGTTGAATTTGCTGTCCACATAAAGAACTTGTGCGGATGTGCCTTTGTAGGCCCAAATGAATTTGTTTCCATTGACTTGTGGAATCAAGTTTTTAACACTAAGGTTTTCATTCTCCTCAACGGCTTTAACGAATTCTTCAACAGAACTTGTGTTTGCCGCAAGGGTGTTAAGTGATGATGCGGTTTCGATATCTGATGTAACTTTTGCGCGATTAACGATGCCAGAGAATGTTGGAATCAGAACAGCAGCCAAAACGGCGATTACTGCAATCACGATTACAAGTTCAACCAGTGTGAAACCTTTTTTAAGTTTTTTCATAATCCTTTCCTTTTATTTTTATTTTTTTTGGACCCAGCCCAATTGCTTGATGCTGGATATACACCCTTAGAATACAATAATAAAAAAATTATGTCAACCAAAATCAAACATTTTTTCAAAATTCGACAATTTTTTTTATTGGTTTATTTCGTAAGGTTTACAACCTTATTATATGCAAAAGAAAAAGTTTTATGAATTGCGACTTTTCATAAAACTTTTATTCTTCAATATATATACATATATATCATTTCTTTTTCATTTTTATTTCTTGTTTTGTGATGGTGATTTTGCTGTTGTCTTTGGAATTTTTCAACACTTTTTTCTTGCTGGATTTTTTTGCAACAGTGGTTTGTTTTTTATTTGATTTTGCGCGTTGTTTTTTGCGTTCTTTTTCTTTTTGTTTTTCAATTTCTTGTTGTTTTTTTATTTTTTCTTCTTGTTTTTTTATTTTTTTTGATTTTTTTTCTTCAATTTTATTTTTTTTCAACTCAAAAAAATGATTCCAAAATTCTTCAAGACGATTTTGCTTTTCATCTTCAAACACAAAAAGTGAAATTTTGTGACACGGCATTTTTTTCTTTATAAATGGCTTTTCACCGTCCTTATCCAAAAAGCATATTTTGCCATCAAACTCTGGCGGCAGTGTCACAATTTTTGTTCTGCCAAAACGACGAGTGTCAATCCATTCACCTTTATAATAATAACGCACCGGTTTTTTGCGATCAAACAAATAAAGGATGAAAAGGAAAATCAAAAACACGCCAATTGCCATGCCAAGGGCGATGGTTTGTTGCTGTTGAACAACATCCTCAAACGCGACAAATTTTGCAAACACTGTCACCTGTTGAGAGTTTAATTTTTCCCAATCCACAGGTGTGCCGTCAGCCAAAAACCAGCCCTGAAAATGATATTTGTGTGTGTCATACCAAATAAATTTTTTGCCCGCATCGGCAATATTTTCAAAGTGGTGGGTTTGATTTGGCATCAGCCCATTGCCCACAAAATTCACCACAACGCCTTTTGCAAAGCCAAGGTTTTGACCATCCATAAACCAAACATTAAGCGCGCAGTTGGTTTGCGCAATCAAATTTGCAACACCCGCGCCAAGTTTTTGCAAAGTTGCGGCCTGAACATTTGGGGAAAAATCTGTGGCACTGAACACATTTTTTTGCTGCACAACCCCCGCCCCTGCATAAGCAAACGGCACAGTGAACAATCCCGCAGCATCACCCTTTGAAACATCACCAATGTTGACAAAGTTGTTAATGGCATTGTCCGCACCAAACGCCATTGTGCCACACAAAAATCCATGCGCATTTTCAGCCACAGCAGTGATATCACCGCGGTTAAGACAATTCCAAACCTTGGAATTTTCGCCCAAGCTTGCAAACGCTGAAACATACACAAATGCCTCACGCTGGTTTTGAACATTCAAACTGATATTGCCATTGTTTTGACTGTTTATAAACGTGCAGTCATCCGCAGAAAAGCCCACAAAATTGGCGCCATAAATATTAACATCATAACCCACATTGCACATTGCATCAAAATCAATTTGGGTGGACACATTGTTGAAGGTTGTGCCATTTGCATTGATTGCAAGGGCGGCAAACTTCAAGGTGCTGGCGCTTTGGGCATTCTGCAACGATAACTTAACATCACCGCAAACACAAACATTTTCAAAGGTTGCGTCAATTGCCTGCGCCACAATGCCACTGAAAGCAAAACTGTGCGACAGCGCATGACGCTGGGTGGCAATTTGAAATGTAAGATTTTTGATTGTGCTGTTTTTCACCTGCGGCAAGAATGTGATTGTGCCATCAAAATTGCCAAACGCTTGGATTGAAAGTGAAAGTGTGCGATTTGCACCATCAACCACAAAATTTTCAAATCCAGAAAAATTGTTTTCAAAACTTTCAGTGATAATTAAATCTTGAGCAAACTTGATAAAAATTGGCTGGGCTGTTTCAATTTTTTCACCTGTGAAAAGCGCGGCAAACTGGTTGGCGGTGTCTAAAAGAAATGGGTTTTCTGCAGAACCATCACCCAAGCCATTTGAATATGGACGCGCGTCAACAAAAATATTGATGGTTTGACCAATGTTGTTGATTGCCAAAAATTCTTGGGTGTTGTTTTGCCAATCATCAGGTGTAAAATAAACTGTTTGTGGAAGGGGGATTGTGAACTGGCTGTCCAAATAAAGCCCAAAAAAGC
Organism: Clostridia bacterium; assembly: GCA_017503445.1. Classification (GTDB taxonomy): domain Bacteria; phylum Bacillota; class Clostridia; order Christensenellales; family UBA1242; genus UBA5489. Next base: position 4,294 of record JAFVTB010000131.1, on the reverse strand, counting down.
CATATCCCTTGCAAAGCACATCCTGAAGTTCAAGCTCAAGTGGCACGGAATCAATTGTGTATGATGTTTGCAAGTTTAATCCCTGCACATCAGAAGAATTGAGGTTGTGATACACAATATCAAACTCTTCAAATTCCCACACTGCTTCAAGGTTTAAGTCACCAAATGTGCCGGCGCGAATTTCAAAGTTTTCACGCACATAAGATGCGCCGTTCACCTTCCAACCCTTGAACACATAAAACTCTTTGGTTGGCGAAACAAATGTGATGGAATCTTCGGTTGAATATGCGGTTGGATTTGGATTGACAGCCCCATCAACCTTTTCATAAGTGATCACAAACTCACGCGCTTGCCACACGGCATAAAGTGTGATGTCTTGTTCTTGCAAATCAAGGGTGCGATTTGTGGTTGTGAACTGAGCAGTTGTGGCATTTGGATCTTGACTCCAGCCCATAAAAATATATTTGTTGATTGTTGCCGGCAACACATCATCATCTTCATCAATAAACAAAATTGTTGCATTTTGCCCCATCAAATATTTTTCATCATCAACAGGCATGTTAATGATAAAGCCACGAGGATCTTGATATTTGATTGTGCCAAACTTGCAAATGATATAATCCGTACCCGATTGTTGCAAAATATATCCCGTATTGGCAATTTCAAACAGCGGACTTTGCAATTGTTTGACAAGAATTGTTTGCCAAGACACGATGTCGCCTGTGAAATCAACCAACAGTTTTTGCCCGGCATAATGATTTGAAAAATATGAAGCCGTGATTTGCACATCGGTTTTTATATGCGCAGCGGTGGTTTGAAAAATTGGCGCGCCACCCAAAACAAGTGGTGTGTTTTCAAGCACCAGCAAATTTTGCCCACGCGTGCTTTGGATTGTGCCACCAAACACGCGAACTTGGGCATTTTTTGCGATAACAACGGGTTGACTTCCTTTGGCAACCAGTTTTGTTGGCACGTCTTGGCTTTGTCCAATCGTCAGCGCCGCGGCATTGGTTGGCAAAAGTTCAACAACGCTGGCATTTTCAGAAGTGAATGTTCCGCCAGAAATTTCAACATTTCCCGCACCGCGTGAAGTTATCAGTGTGGAATTTGCGGAAAATGTGCCACTTTGAAACTGCAAATTGCCCGCGCCGGCATTTTTCACAAGATATGAAAGCCCGTTGTTTGAAAGGTTGATATTATCAAACTTTACAGTTGCGCCGTCAACATACACAAGCCCATAGGTGGAAAATCCAAAACCAGAAAGCGTTCCTGAAAGCGTGACAGTGCCGTTTGATAGGTGAAGATAGTTATCCCCAACGCTTACATTTTGAAAATGAATGTTTGCGTTTTGAAGCCCCGAAATTGAAAAGCGATCAGCATCAATCACGGCCGCGACATTTTCAAGCCCAATGCCCTGGGCAATAGGATAGGTTTCATTGTTGGCATATTCACCAAAAACATCCAATCCACCAACGCCCATAGAGACAACATAGTTGTATGTTTTGTCAAGTGTTTGAGCAAACACAGTGGTTGCCCCGCCAAAAAGCCCAAAAAGTGCAATCAAAACAGGGGCAATCAGTGTGCAAAGAAATATGTTCAAGTTTTTCATGGTGATTTCCTTTGATGTTATCATATCATAAATTTGTTTTTTTTCAAGTGTTTCAACAAAATTTGGCGAAAATTGTTTTACAATGGTTATATATAATATGTGTAAATAACTTGATATAATACGGGGCGGCAGGCGCCGCGCGCAGGCGCAGCGCGCGTTTTGCAACGCAAAACGCACATTTTTTGCCGAAAAGCAAAAAATGTCTGCCGCCCCCGCTTGACAATTTGTTTTAACCCGCAGTATAATAAGTTGTAAAAGTGAGAAAAGTATGAAATATATCTGGACAGCCAAAGTTGGCGACAAAGGGCAAATTGTTATTCCAAAAGAAGCACGCGATGTCTTCAAAATTCAATCTGGTGACACGCTTATTTTGCTTGGCGACACCGAACGCGGCATTGCAATTGCAAAAAATGAAGACTATCTTGCATTTGCACAGGCAATTTTTGATACACAAGGAGATGGCAAATGATTCAAATTCAAAATCTTTGCAAAAGGTTTGGAAATTTTTGCGCAGTCAACAACCTTTCTTTACACATAAAAAAAGGCGAAGTGTTTGCGCTTTTGGGGCTGAACGGCGCAGGCAAAAGCACAACAATTGGCATTTTGTGCGGGCTGATTGAAAAAACCAGTGGCACAGTTTTGATTGACAACAAAAATCTTGACACACAACTTGAAGCAATCAAAAAAAGTGTCAATCTTTCACCCCAAGAAACCGCGATTGCCCCAAACCTAACAGTTTTTGAAAACCTTGAACTGATTGCCACGCTTTATGGGCAAAAAAGCCAAGAAAAAATTTTTGACACAATTAAACAATTTTCTTTGCAAGAAAAAACAAATGTTTTGGCAAAAAAATTAAGTGGCGGACAAAAGCGGCGCTTAAGCGTTGCAATGGCAATCATCACAAATCCAAAAATTTTGATTTTGGATGAACCCACGCTTGGGCTTGACATAAAAGCCCGCAAAAAACTTTGGGAAATCATCAAAACCCTTGCCCAAACAACAACAATCATCCTGACAACACATTATCTTGAAGAGGCCGAAGCCCTTGCAAATCGCATTGGTGTTATGGCAAACGGAAAGCTGGTTGGCGTGGGCACAAGGACTGAGTTAATTGCCCGCACAAAAACACAAAATTTTGAGGACGCGTTTTTGAAATTGACGGAGGAAAGCGATGAGTAAACTGAAAATCTTAACAAAACGCAACATCAAAGAAATCCTTCGTGATCCACTTTCACTTGTTTTCTGTCTTGGTTTTCCCGTGATTATGCTTGTGCTTATGCAGCTTGTGCTTGGCGGGCTGGAAAATGTGCCTGCAAACTTTCAAATCACATCTTATGCCACGGGGATTTGCGTGTTTGGCTACACTTTTTCAATGATGTTTGCCGCAATGCTTATTGCTGCCGATAAAAACAGTGAATTTATTAATCGACTTTATATGGCACCCATCAAAAAAAGCACATATCTTTGCAGTTATTTTCTTGCGGTGCTGCCGATCATGATTGCCCAAACAATCATTTTCTTTGCTTTGGCACTTTGCTTTGGGCTTGCGCTTTCCGCAAACATTTTAATGGCAATTTTATATCTTTTGCCATCAATGGTTTTATATATCACGCTGGGGCTTTTTTTGGGCACGCTTTGCAAAACCGAAAAACAAGCAGGGCCTATTTCTTCAATCATTATTTCGCTTGTGGGGATGCTTGGCGGCGTGTTTATGCCGGTTGCACAAATGGGCACAATCAGCACAATTGCAAACATTTTGCCGTTTGTTCACACCGCGCAAATTGGCACAGAGGCACTTGTGGGAAACTTTGGCGGAATATTTCCGCATATCCTTTGGATTTTGGGATTTGCACTGGTGTTTTGGATTATTACAATAACTATTTTTAAAAAGAAAAAGTGATTTTTTTCAACAAAATAAATCAAAAAATATCTTAAAAATCATAAGATATTTTTTTTATAAAAACAAAGTTATACAACCATTGTGTTGACAAAATTTGGGGGATATAATATAATACTACGAAAAGTAGAGTTTTACAAAACAAGCTTTTTTAAGGAGAAAAAATGTTAAAAGTGTTTGTGGACAGCGGGTCCAGCATCAAACAAGAAGAAAAAGAAAAATACAACGTGGAAATCTTGCCACTTAAGATTCTTTTGAATGGAAAAGAATATCTTGACGGTGTGGATTTGACAATGGAAACCTTTTATCACGAACTTATCGAAAACAAACAATTTCCGATAACAAGTTTGCCATCTATGCAAGAGGCGCAAGACCGCGTGAATGCATGCACCGCCGCCGGCGATGATGTGATTATCCTTGCAATCTCGTCAAAAATTTCCGGCACATATAACGCCCTTCGCCTTGCCTTTGAGGATAATCCAAAAGTGCGCGTGATTGACACCTTAACCGCCGTTGGTGGCGTGCGCATTTTGGTTGATGAAATCAACCGCCATCGTGAAAAACCGCTTGACGAAGTGGTGCAAATTGTGAAAAACCTTATTCCCCGCATCAAAATTTTGGCAATTCCCGAAACCCTTACATATCTTTATCGCGGCGGACGCCTTTCAAAACTGAGTTTTGTTGTGGGCACAGTGCTGAAAATCAACCCAATCATCAGTTTTAAAAACGGCGGCGTGGTGGTGGACGCAAAAAAACGTGGATTGAAAGCCAGCATGCAACACATCACC
>JAFVTB010000130.1 GCA_017503445.1 Clostridia bacterium | reverse complement strand
GTGAGTGAACGACCTTGCAAAAGTGCTGAACATGAACCAAACAACCGCCAGCCACCAACTTGGGCTTTTGCGAAATGCAGGGCTTATCACCTTTCGCCGCGTGGGGAAAATTCTGATTTACAGTTTGCAAAAAAAAGCAGTCAACGATATTATGCTGACTGCAGTTCAATGTTTATAAATTGTATTCTGAAAATAAAGAGTCTCTTTGTTTTTGGATTTCACGCAATTGCTTTGCCATACCTTCCCAAGATTTACGCACAGGGTTTTTTGGGTTGTTGAAATCAAAATTTGGTTCCAAAATTGCTTTTTGCACCGCAAAGTTCAGGTCAATATCCTTGCCAAGATGCAATGCGCCGCGATCCATCAAGATGTCATTATCACGCACAAATATAAACAGGTCAATCACATTGGCACGCATAAAGTTTACAGTGCGATTTTTAAACCACGCATCGCGGTTATCGCGGATAAATTTCAAGGTTTTCACGCGGTCTTGGATTTCGGGGCGATCGCTGCTGATAAAGCGGTTGAACTTGTGCAGATCGCGTTCATTCAAGAATGGGCATTCTTGGTCTGTTAAAAGTGCAAGCGCGCTTTGCAAAAAAATCACATTATCATTGTAAAGTTGAGTGCAAATATTGACTTTTTCTTGATACGAGTTTTGCCAATCAAAAGACACAGGGTTTGTGAAATCTGAACTTGATGCTGGCTTTAAATATTGCGCCGCAGGCCTTGCGATGTTTGCAGGTTTTTGGTTTGTGCTGCTGTAAAATCCTTTTCCCATTTATTCCCTTCCTTTTTATTATCATAGCACACTTTTTTTGTTTTGTAAATAGGCAAAATTACAATTCGTGGTCATTTTCTTTGGAATGGGTGGTTTGGGTGTATTCTTCGGTTACTGAAATAGTTATATCGCCAAGGTCATAGTTTCGGGTGATACTGATTCTTATCCCTTCCGCATAAACACCTTTATCTGCTGGCGGCACAGGTGGAATATTGGGGCTTTCTTTGCCTTGCCCCATTGCTCGCGCCAAAATATCATCATTAAGGTTTTCTTTTTTTGGGGGGTGGGGCGGGCGCGGCATTTGTTTTTGCTTTTTCGGCTTTGGTGAGAATTTTGGCGAAAGTGGTTTTTTATCCTTGGCTTGTGTTCCACCAAAAAAACTTGGTGCTGCACTTGTTTCAACACCTTTGCCCAAGCTGCTTGCCTCTGCACTTTTTGGGGCGGGGCTTGAAGAACTTTCCTTTGGCTTTTCAGTGGATTTTTGGACAGGTTTTTCTGCTGGTTTTTCAGCAGGCTTTTCGGTTTCTTTATCCTTCACTGGTGCGGCGGTTTGCGCCTTATTTTCATAAAATTCAACTGCGTTTTGTTTTGTGGCTTCAATAAATTCTTGGCGCACTTCGGCAACCGCCTTCATTTGCGCCTCGCCAAAATTTCCTGCGGCAATTTCGGCATCAATAAGTTTATCCAAAACCGCCTTATATGTTTCAATGCGCCCCTGCACAATATCTTTGATTGGTGGCTGGCGAATTTCAATAAAGAAAAGTTTGGCAATTGATGTGCCTTCGGGGGTGGTTTTAAGGGCTTTCAGCATTTGATTTAAATACCCTGCAACGCGTTTATCCCTGCCGTTTGAAAGCGCGGGTAAAAGTTCAGTTTTACGGATAAGTTCAGTTACAAGTTCAATGGGTGGCGAAACATAATCTTCCCACAACGATTTTTCATCAATATCATCATCAAGGAACAAATGAAATGTTTTGCGCATTTTGCCAGAGAAATCTGGGGCATCATCATCAACAAATTCGGCGATTAAAGTTTTAAGAATGGCCTCATAAACCCCACCAATCACAAACTTTTCTTCCAAAACAAGGCTTGCCTTCATCTTGCCATCTGGCTGTTTTTCAAAATCCACTGCAAACCAAATTTTTTGCTGCAACACCTTTGAAAACGCGGTGTAATGTTGGGGATTTTTTTCAGTTACAATCTTATGCAGTTTAAGAAGTTCGGGCAAAATGATGTCCAAAATGTGATATTTTCTATCCTTATCAAAATTGCCAATAAGGTGATTTTGGCAAGCTTGAAATTTCAGTTCATCAAAAGAAAACTGTGTTAATATTGCATCAATATCAAGCTTGTTTTCTTCTTGCGGCGCATTGTTATCCTTATCCAATTCATGTCCTCCCGTTTCAAAAAGTATAGCACACATTAAAAAATTTGTAAAGATTTTTAAGATTTATGAAAAAAGGCATTCCTTTTTGAAGTTAAATGTGTTATTATATATGTATGAGTAAGAATGGAAGTAATAAAGGAATC
>JAFVTB010000014.1 GCA_017503445.1 Clostridia bacterium | reverse complement strand
TCAAGCAAACTTGCAAGCTATGGCTATGGCAACACTTGTGTAAGTGTGGGAACAAACGATAATATCTATATTGAAATCCCAAAAATTCGTGAGGCAGAAGGCGTGCTTATGGCAATTGCAACCACAGGCGCACTTTGCATCACCACCGCTTCAAGTGCTGCAGATGCCACTGCTGAAAACTCTATCAGCGGTGAAGAAGTTGTTGATGCATATGCACAATTTTCACAAACATCAAACGCAGGATATTCTTGGGGTGTGAATGTTAAACTCACTGATGCAGGAAAATCAAAGCTTGCAACAATGACAGAAGATGCCGCTTCTTCACAAATCACACTTAATATCTTTGTTGGCGAAAACACAATTTCACAAATTGGCATCGGTGGCCAAGTGAACACCAATGATTTGTACTTCTATGGCACATCAAGCACGCAAGATGCGGCAAATGTAACTGCGCTTGGCATCTTGATGGGCAAATATTACGCCGATTTTGATATGGTGAACAACGAAATTATTGAAATTGCACCACTTATCAGCCCTGCAATCCAAACACTTATCTATGTTGCAATTGGCATTATCAGTCTTGCGCTTTTGGCAATGTTCTTTATTATGTTTGGTGAACTTGGCTGGATTGTTTCACTTTGCTTTGCATTCTTTATGACGCTTACGGTGTTCTTTATGCAGGCAATTCCAATCTATGTGCTGTCGTTCAGCGGTGTGATTGGGCTTGTGCTTGGCATGGTGATATTCTTCATTTCAAACTTTATCATTTTTAAGGCGGCAAAAGATGGATATGCTGAAGGCAAAAAAATTCCACTTGCAATCAAACTTGGCATCAATAACAATGTTATGAAAATTGTTGATATCTCTGTTGTTGCAATCATTTTTGCAGTTGGCGCGTATATCATCGGCGGCGTGTATGCCCAAAGTTTTGCAATGGCGCTTGCAATTTGTGCGGCACTTAACCTTTTGACATCACTTGCCATGAATAAAATGTTCACAAAGTGGTACACCCGTATCAACACAAAAGATGCCAAAAAATTGCACTTCACAAGGGAGGAACATATCAATGAGTTGGACTAAGTATTTAAAAACCGGCATTGCTTCGGCGGCTGTGGTGCTTTTGGGCATTATCGTCATGATCGCTTTTGGTTTTAACAAAAGCTTTGATTTCACAGGTGGCACAATTGTGTCGGTGAATGCAAAGACTGCTAGTGCACAAGATGCCACAAAACTTGTGAATGAGGTGATGGCAGATCACAATAATATCAATGTTGCATCACTTTCTGTGGGCAGCAGTAATGGCGAAGCAATCATCACCGTGAAATATCAAATCAGTAAAGATATTGATGCCACAAACGATGCAATTTTGGAAGAACTTTATGCGGCGTTTGGATATGATGCAGAAGATTTTGCAGAAAAAAATTATATCAATATGACAACAAATGTTCAGCCCGCTTACAACAACATGGTGTTTGCGTATGCACTTATGGGTGTTTTGGTTGGGCTGATTGCGGCGGCATTTTATATGTTTTTGCGCATGGGATTTGCAAGTGCAATGGTGCTTGTGGCAAGTGTGATCATTGATGTCATCGTTGCAATTGCGTTTATGTCAATCTTCCGTATTGGGGTGTCTGCAAACATTGGGTTTGCGGTGCTGGGCGCGGCAGTGCTTTCTGTGATCTTCAACACAATGATGCTTCACAAACTTAAGGCAAATTCGTTTGAACCTGCAAATAAAAAAGCATCGAATGCCGAAGTTGCAGATCAAACACGTGCACAGCTTTTCAGGCCATTTATAATCTTTGCTGCGGGTGCGGCAATTGCGCTTTTGGTTTTTGCCATTATCGCGTTTGGGCCTGCGGGAAGCGCGGTGCTTGCGGTTGCAATCTCGCTTGCATCAATCTTTGTAACCAGCATTTATATCAATCCAACGCTTTGGGAAATGGTGTTTGTACGCAAAGTGCGCGAAAAACGCAAACCAATGCCAGAAATTGAAAGTGAAGAGGGCTAATGAAACCATTTGAAACTTTTGAATTCAATAAAAATTTTGGGCAAAATTTTATCAGTGATAAAAATTTGCTGAATGCCATTGTGTCTGACAGTGGCATTTCTTTTAATGACAATGTTTTGGAAATTGGCACTGGTGCAGGCACGCTGACAGATGCCATAAGCGCGCGCGCAAAGCGGGTTGTAAGTTTTGAGATTGATAAAAAACTGACGGAATTTCTTACGGACAAATTTGCCACATCACCAAATGTTCAGGTTGTTTTTAAGGACGCACTTAAAGAACCGATTGAAGAAATCTGCGCCCATTTTGGTGATGAAGATTTTCATATTATCGCCAATTTGCCGTATTACATAACAACGCCGCTTATCTTTAAATTTTTGGAAGAAACACGCAAAGTTTTATCCATCACTGTAATGGTGCAAAAAGAGGTTGCAGAAAAAATCGTTGCAAGGGAGGGCGACAAAAACTATGGTATCACCAGCGCGATTTTGCAATATTATTTCACATGCAAAAAAACGCGAATTGTAAGCAAAAAAATGTTCACTCCCGCCCCAAAAGTGGACAGCGCAGTTATCACAATGCGCAGAAAGCCCGATGTGCCGTTTGATGCGGATTTTTCAGGTTTTGTGCGCAAGATGTTTGCAATGAAAAGAAAAACAATTGTGAATAATCTTTCAAGCGCGGGCTTTGAAAAACCAAAAATTTTGGCGGCGCTTGCCGCGGCAAATGTGGCTGAAACTGCTCGTGCAGAAACTTTGGATTTTGGCATAATTCGCCAAATTTTTGACGAAATCATCAAATAATCACAAAAAAATTTTCACACGAATAAACCCCTTGGGCATATAATAAGCTTAAGGAGTTTTTTTATGATTTATAAGAAAGCGGTGGTGCTTTCTGCCGCGGATAATTCGCAAAAAAAGGCAGTGCTTTCGCTGGATTCAAAAGCGGGTGTTGTGCGTGGGGAGGTGAAACTTTATAATTTTGTGGAAGAGCCAATGGGGGTTCTTACGCTTGGCTTTTTAATTGATGGCCGCGTGCAAAAAGCGGGGCTTTCACGCACAGGATATATGCAATATCATTTCACCAGCATCCTGCAAAAAATCCCCGAAAGTTGCACTTGTGCAATCGTCAGTTCGCTTGGCGGCACAACAACGCCAATTTTGGTGGGGGCAATCCAAAGCCAAAAAAGTTTGGAAAGCGTGCTTTTGGAAAACCTTTCGGTGCTTAAAGAAACATCTGTTGATGCCGTGCAGCAAACGCTTGAAAATGCGCTTGGTGCATACGAGGACCAAGAAGAAATTGATGAAACAATTGATGAAGAACTTGAAAAAACATGCCCACACAATTGCGCACATTGTGACTATAAAAAAGCATTTTATATGGAAGAAGACGCTTTATCAGAAGACATTAAAAATGATATCATCAAGGGCAAAATGCGCGTGCCGGATGCCGATGAAAGTGTGCATTTCATTGATGAAATTGGCAATCAAATAAAGGGGCTTTTTGATGCATTTCCGCGTGATGAAGTGCTTGAAAACATCATCCCAAATTCAAAATGGGTGAAAGTTGATTTCAACAAAGATGGCAAATTTTATGTGGTTGGGCTGATTTATGAAGACGGCAAGATCAAATATGTGTGCTATGGCGTGCCGGGAATGTGGAGTGAAACACCGCCTGCAGACTTCAATGAAAAAGCCCAATGGTTGCCCACAAGTTTGGATGCGCCACAGGGTGCGGGATATTGGATCACATATCAAGATGCCTTTGATGGGGAGTTAGTGGCAGTAAATATCATATAAGGGGGCGCGCCTGTTCGCCCTATGCAAGCGACCCTGCCGCTTGCACGCAGCGCCCAGCTGCGCCCCCTGTGGTGCAGTGCAAAAAATAAAAACAAAACAAACTTTCACTTGTTTTAGTAATTTCATAAATAAGAACAACGAAAACTTTAAATTTTATAAGATTTTGGCGGTTAGGCAAAGAAAAAAGGTTGCCGATAGGGGTGTCCCATCGGCGTTCTTTTTTCAAAGCATAAACCCAAAAGGTTGTGAAATTTAAAGGGTAAGTTTCCGCCGGTTCGGTAGAGAGGCGGAAAAATATAATGCCTGGCGGGGCTTCCCGCCTCAACCCTCAATGCGGTCTTCAAGACGGATTTTCTTTTCCTTTTTCTTCTTTTCTTTTTTCGCCCGCGGCGCTTTTGGCACAATTTGCGTCAGGCGCATGCCTTTTTCATATCGGCTGTTTTTTTGCGGAAGAATATCTTTGCAATAACGCTCCAAAACCCCAATAAAATCTGCAAACTCATCATCAAAACTTTTGCCCGAAATCTGCGAAACCGTGCATTCCGTGTCGGTGAATTTCCGCTTGGTGACCAGGTTTTTATATTTCACCTTCTGAAATTCAACCAAACACTTAAACCCATCGCCGCGAAAGCCCTTCCATGCGTTGCCGGTGATGTCAATCTGAAGCTTTGGCACAGCCATCTTCAGCACATTTTCAAGGTCAATAAAAAACTGTGTTGAAAACATTTCCGTGATGCCGTTGATCAAATAAAACGCTTGTTCTTTTGGCGTGTCTTTGGCGGCCGCTTCCACGGTGAAAAGGTTGCTTTTGCGCAGACGGCTGCTTGACGGCAAAAAGTTCAGTTTTTCCATCTTGAAAAAATGCTTGTCATTTTCCATTGTGCGATAAAGCAATATCCCCGTTTTGGTCAGCAAATTATCCGGTGTGTCAAAAAACGTCATCGCCCAGCGATTTTTGCTTTCAAATGCAAACTTATCAATGCCCAATTTGTGTGTCAGGTTCATAAGCTTCTTTTCCGCGTGATC
>JAFVTB010000129.1 GCA_017503445.1 Clostridia bacterium | reverse complement strand
TCACCATTTTGATATTTCCCTGTTGGACATTTCTTACACGTTTTCAATCCTTCTTCATCTGAATACGTTCCTCTTCCACAATTTTTGCATGATGATTGCTTTGTCTGATCTTGATATTGTCCAAGAGAACACATTTTACACGATGTTTGTCCTTCTTCTGTTTGATATTTTCCAATTTTATTTTCAAAAAAATTAAAAAATGTTTTTTTTGGGTGTTTTTTCTTTATTTTTAATAAAAAAATTAAAAAAATAAATTCCAAAGCAAAAATAATTGTTGCGCTGAAAATCGCGCTGGTTTGATTTGCCGTGTATAAAAGTGATGGCAAAACCAACAATTTTGATGCCAAAATCATCACGCTGCACATAAGCGCCGCTTGGCGGCTTGTCAAGGAATTTTTCATTTCTTCCCCCTTGGCTTTTGGCGGGTTTTGTTTGTGCCGCGGATGCTTTGTGGACGATTGGTCATTTTATAAATTGGTTTTGTAAAAAGCCCGTCTTTAAGATCAGATTTTTTCCTTGGGGCATAGGGTGCAAGATATGATGTGCCAAATTGGTCAAGCGTGGCAAGTTTAAGAACAAAATAAAGCACCAGCCCCACAATGCCCAGCATTCCCACCGTGCCGCCAACAATCAAAAAAAGTATGCGCAGAACTGTCAACTGGGCAATTTGGTCTGTCACGGTATAGACGGCGATAATGCTCATGGCGATAATCACCACTCCGGGTGGGGAAATCAACCCCGCGCTTACGCCTGTTTGCCCCAAAATCAGTGCGCCCACAATGCTGGTGGCCAGCCCCAAATATTGCGGCAGGCGCAAACTGACCTCATACAAAATTTGAAACAAAAGCAGAATAAACAGCATTTCCACAAATGGGGTGAAAGGAAGCCCCTCTGTGGTATTAGAGATTGTGATTAAGAATCGAAACGGCAAAACTTTGAAGTGATAAAGCCGCAGCGCCAGATAAAGCCCCGGCAAAATCACCGCCACAAAAAGCCCCAAAAGCCGCACAAACCTTAAAAATGAAGAATAGATTGAATTGGTGTAGTAATCGTTGGAGTTTTGCAAGTCTTCAAAAATCATAAATGGAAGTGTCAAGGCAATGGGGCTGCCGTCCACCAAAATTGCCACACGCCCTTCCAACATTTTGGCGGTGACAATATCGGGTTTTTCGGCCAAACCCGCACGCTTAAAAATGGTTGATTTGTCTTGAAAATAAGACATTATGTAGTTGCTGTCCAAAACCCCATCAATGTTTATGCCCTTAATTTTTTTGCAAATGGCGTTCACGGTTTTTTTGCTGGCAATGCCGTCAAGGTGGCAAATCAAAACTTTGGTTTTTGTGTGCTTGCCAACCTCAAAATTTTGCACCACCAAATTGGGGGTGGGAAGGCGCTTACGCAGCATTGAAATGTTGTCTTCAATGCTTTCCGTAAAGCCCATTCTTGGGCCGTAAATCACGGCGCTTGTTGGTGGTTCGGCGGGGGATCGTGCTTTCACGGTTTGAATGTCAATCAAAAGCCCTGCTGCCTCGTCTTCCAAAAACAAAGCCACCCTGCCGTTTAATATGCCATTCAAAATTTTTTCAAAGTTTTTTTCAATTGTCATATCCCCAAGGCGCACAACGTTGTTTTGCACATCGGCAAGGTTTTTAACTGGTGTGGTGATTGATTGAATGGGTGATAAGATGCCGTCTGTAAGAAGTTTGCTGTCCACCAATGATTTGATATATAAAATGGCAAATTTTTGCCCTGCAGCAGTAAAAGATTTATCCACAACATCAAAATTGTTGTGCAATTTTTGTTTTAAAAATTCAATGTTTTCAGCGCAAGAAAAAAACATACCATTCCTTTTGGGATTAGTATGTTATTTCTTGTCAAAATTTATGCAAAAGTGTGGGTGATTTGTGGGGTGAAGTCACTTGGCAGATAAAGGACATTGTTGGTTGTGATTTGCACACACAAACTGTATGTGCCGGCTGTGGTAAAGATGTTGTTAAGGTCAAAATATCCCATCAAGATTCCGCGATTATCACAATTTTGAATGGTGAAGTTTGTGCTTGAAACTGCGGTTTTTCCAATGGTGAAGTGAAGTGTCACGGTCAAGTCAACTGCTTCATAAAAATAATCAAAAAGTTGAACATGGACAATATTATCGTTAAGATTCACCGTTGGCAAAGCCACTTGGTGTTTTGAAAGATATGTGATTTCTTGGGCAGGGCTGATATTAAATTCTTCCTTGCCAACATATTGGCAAGAAATTGTGTATTCGCCCGGTTTTTGAAGATATGAAGATGCATCAAACTGATGTGTGTCAAGGCAAGCCACTTGGCCGCTTGTTTCATTTTTTGGGGTGATGGTGAATCGATATTGCGTGGCATCTTCCAAAGTGTCAACGCACACAAGTTTTTTGCCGCCCGTTTCCACAACGGCAAGCCCCGTTGGTTGTTCAAGGCGTGCGCTGTTGCCCCCGATTGTGAAGATGACGATTAGGGCAATCACAATTGCCACCGCGGCGGCGCCCGCAACAATGGCCAAAAGTTTTTTCTTTTCCATAAGGTTATTTTATCACTTTTTTGAATTTAAAGTCAAATTTTTATGGGGTGATAAGGTGGGCGAATTGGGCGCCGGCAGGAAAGCCCGCGCGCGCTTTGGGTGATTACCCAAAGCGCAAGTTTTGGCTTTGCCAAAACTTCCAATTCGCCCACCCCAATAAAAAATATCCCATATTGGGATAAGTTTTTTTTATTCCTGGTTTGCGCCGCAGCAGTTTTTATATTTCTTTCCGCTTCCGCAAGGGCAAAGGTCATTGCGTCCAACGGTGTTTTCGGCCTTGGCTTGGCTTTTTTCGCCTGTGCCACCGCTTGTGGTGCCACTTTCAACCACATTGATTGGCCTGAAAATCGGCTGCTGGGTTTGATGCACATTCACGCCAATGTTTGCATTAAGCGCGTGCATACAGGTGTCTTCTTGGATTTCGTTGATCATATTGTCAAACAATTCAAACCCTTCATTTTTGTATGCCACAACAGGGTCCTGCTGACCATATTGGCGCAAAATGATTTCGTTTTTCATAATAGACATTTGGTCGATATGATCCATCCATTTTTGGTCAACATTATTGATAAGGATACGGCGCTCAAAATCTGCAAAGTTAAAGCCCCTGATTTCAAATTGCGCGCGGCGGTCATCAAGGCGGGCATTCAGCACCTTAACAATTTTTTCAATCAGTTCTTCTGGTTCGCAGTCATCAACAAATTCTGGCGTTACAAGGTTTGTGCCTTTTGGCAAAAGCTTGTCTTCAAGCCCTGTGTTAAGTGCCGCCAAATCCCATTCAAAACTTGGCTTGTTATAGTCGATATATCTTTGAACAATATTGGTCACTTGGTCTGGGAACATAAGTGTGATTTGCTTATCCACATCTTCGCCATCAATAATTTTGTTGCGTTCGGCATAAATAAGTTCGCGCTGTTTGTTGATCACATCATCAAATTGGATAAGGGTTTTACGCTGTGCATAGTTTTGGTTTTCGATGCGTTTTTGTGCTTTTTCAATTTGTTTTGAAAGCATGCGCATTTGCAGTGGTGTGTCATCATCAACCTTAAGGAATGATGCCACTTTTTGAAGCCACTCGCCACCAAATCTGCGCATAAGGTCATCTTCCAAAGATATGAAGAACACGCTTGAACCAGGGTCACCTTGGCGCGCTGCACGGCCGCGCAGCTGGTTGTCAATGCGGCGGCTTTCGTGGCGTTCTGTGCCAACGGTGTGCAAGCCCCCAAGTGCCACCACTTCGGCGCGTTCTTTATCCGTTTGCGCCTTATATTCGGCATAATATTTTTGATATGTGTCTTTGGCAAGTTGTTGCTCTGGCGTCAGGTTTTGGGCAATAAAGCTTGTGGCGATGTCGATGTCTTCATCGCTGAAGTTTTCGCGACGCATGCGTGATTTTGTCAGCGCCTCGGCATTGCCCCCAAGCAAAATATCGGTTCCACGGCCGGCCATGTTTGTTGCAATGGTCACTTTGCCTTTCTTGCCGGCTTGGGCAATGATTTCACTTTCCTGTTCGTGGTTTTTGGCATTCAAAACGGTGTGTTCAATGTTTTTGCGGCGAAGATATGTTGACAAAAGTTCACTTTTTTCAATGCTGACTGTGCCAATAAGGATTGGGCGGCCTGTGGCATGCACTTCTGCCACTTCTTCTGCCACGGCTTTGAATTTTGCATCCATTGTGGTGTATACAATGTCTGGTTCATCAATGCGGATGTTTGGGCGGTTGGTTGGGATTGTCACAACGTCAAGCTTATAAATGCCGTTAAATTCGGCTTCTTCGGTTTTGGCTGTTCCGGTCATACCGCTGAGTTTTTTATAAAGACGGAAATAGTTTTGGAATGTGATTGTTGCCAAGGTTTTGTTTTCGTTTTGAATTTTCACGCCTTCTTTGGCTTCAATGGCTTGGTGAAGCCCTTCGCTGAACCTGCGGCCAACCATAAGGCGGCCAGTGAATTCATCAACAATCAAAATTTCATCATCTTTAACGATATAGTTTTCATCGCGTTTCATAATATAGTTTGCTTGAAGCGCGTTCATGATGTGGTGGTTAAGTTCCGTGCATTCAATATCGGCAAGGTTGTCCACTTTGAAAAAGCGTTCTGCCTTTGTGGTGCCTTCTTCGGTGAGGTGAATGCGTTTTTCTTTCAGTTCGATGTGATAATCTTCTTCGTCTTTAAGCCCAATCACAAAGCGTTGTGCTGCGTGATACATCTCACTTGATTTCATTCCCGCGCCGCTGATAATCAGTGGCATACGCGCTTCGTCAATCAAGATGTTGTCCACTTCGTCCACAATGGCAAAGTTGTGGCCGCGTTGCACGCGTTGTTCTGGCGCGCGGGCCATGTTGTCGCGAAGATAATCAAAGCCAAGTTCGTTATTGGTTGCATAGGTGATATCGCATGCATACGCTTTTTTGCGGGCGTAAAAATCCATCGCGCCATAAACATATCCCACAGAAAGCCCCAAAAATTTATGCACTTTGCCCATCCATTCACTGTCGCGGCGTGAAAGATATTCGTTCACCGTCACCACATGCACACCTTTGCCTGTCAGGGCATTAAGATATGATGGCAAGGTTGCCACAAGGGTTTTTCCTTCACCGGTTGCCATTTCGGCAATGCGGCCTTGGTGAAGTGTGATGCCGCCCAAAATTTGGCTGTAAAAATGCTTCATTTTCAAAACGCGCCACGCGGCTTCGCGGCAAACCGCAAAGGCATCGGGCAAAATTTGGTCAAGCGTTTCGCCGTTATTCAATCGCCCCTTAAGAACATTTGTTTGGTCTTGAAGTGTTGCATCGTCCATAGGTGCATATTTTGGTTCAAGCGCGATAACTTGGTCTGCAATCTTGCGCAGTTTCTTTAAGGCAATATTGTTTGCTGATGTAAAAATTCCCACTTAAATAATCTCCTATAAAAAAATAATATAGTAAGTGTACCCATTTTCACCCCAAAATGCAAGTGTTTGGCAAAAAAACCTAATAAAAAAGGGGATATGGCTATCCCGCTTTGATTTTTGTGTTTTTTTGAAAGCAAATTGTTTGGTGAAAATGCAGTTCTTTTGGCGCTTTTTGGCAAATATATATCATCGTTTTGTTTTTTGCAAATTTTTTCAAGTTTGCAAAAAATTTTTTTTGCATTTGTGGCGCAAGGTCACGCGTGAATTCATCAAACACAATAACAGGTGGATTTTTCAAAATCACCCGTGCAAAGGCAATCAATTGTTTTATGGTTTCACTTGTGCTTTCAGGGGCAAGGCGGGTGTGGATGCCGTTTGGCAAAGCGTCCACCACTTCCAAAAGCCCCGCATTTTTTGCCGCCAAAACCACCTCACGCGCACCTGCACTTGGTTTGGCAAACTGCACATTTTCAAACACGGTTGCGCCAAAAATTTGCGCGTCGTCGCCTGCAAAAGCAATCAGGTTTGGCAAACTTGATTTTTTA
Source organism: Clostridia bacterium (assembly GCA_017503445.1). Taxonomy (GTDB): domain Bacteria; phylum Bacillota; class Clostridia; order Christensenellales; family UBA1242; genus UBA5489. The sequence goes on along the minus strand of JAFVTB010000129.1, from coordinate 132 downwards.
ATATCCACCACTTCCGTGCCGCCAAATTTCAAACTTCCACTTTGTGGGCGATTAAGCCCCAATAAAAGGTCTGCAAATGCACTTTTGCCATTGCCATATGCCCCCACAATTGCCACTTTTTGCCCAAATGGG
>JAFVTB010000128.1 GCA_017503445.1 Clostridia bacterium | reverse complement strand
CTTGGGTTTGAAGTTGTTTTGCGCTTTGAAATTTTTGCAGGAGTGTTTTCAGTTTCGTTTGCAATCTCTTCAGTTGTTTCAACTTGCGCTTTCAACGCGTTTGCGGTGGCAACAGCATTTGCAATTTTTTTCTTTGCGTTATTTTCTTGCCATTCTTTCATTTTGGCACGCACGCGGGCAATCCTTGCATTTTTTTCTTCATTTTCCAAATATTCTTTGTGTTTTGCAACATAAGCAAGTTTTTTCGCGTTAAGGGCAACTTGGTTTTCTTCAGCAAGATAATCCGCAAAATCCACTGCAAATTTCAATTTTTTTGCACGCTTTTTGGCAATAACATTATCGCCTTCAAAATACCAAAAAATGTTGCTTAATTTTTTATTGTATTTTTTTGCAACTTCTTCACTGAGTGCATAATAAGCAAATTTTTTGGTTGCGTTTGGCGTTTTTGGCCCAACAAAAATTTCTTTCTTTTCAAGGCCTTTATAAAGCACGCCCATCATATGTTGCATTTGCATTGATGAAAAATCGTTTTGTTTAAGTGCATTTTTAAAAGTTTCTGGCAATGAAATTTTATATTTTGGCGCATTTGCAATTTTTTGCGCAGCAATATTTTTCTTCACTTCTGCAAGTGGTGATTTGCCATAGCCAATCAAATTGCGCACAGTGTTTTTGCGGGCAACTTTGATTGATTTTGTATGCTGGGTTGTGGTGATTTCTTTTACACTTTCTTCAGTGGTTTTTTCAGTGGTTTGGGTTTCAAAAATCGGGGTTTTTGACAAATCAAAATCTTTCATATCCGCATGCAAGATTGAGCGTTCAACCACTGGCGTATTTTCAACCAATGGGCGAAGATCAAGATATGTTTTTTCTTCGTATTCAGAAAGGGTGGTTTGCTGGGTTTCAACTTGTGGATTTTTTTCAAGTGGTTTAACCACAGTTGGCGCATAATCATCGCCAAAAAGTTTGGTTTGAGTTGTGGTTTTTGCGGCTGGTTTTGCAAACATTTCCGCATCGCGGCGTGCCACGCGGGTTTCGGCAACAAGATCCGCCAAACTGCGCATTTTTGGCTTTGCTTCTTGCACAGGTGGAAGCAAAATTGCTTCTTGCGCATTTTCGGCGGTTGGTTCGGTGGCAGCTGGAAGCGGCAAATCATAATGATCTTCAAGCGCTTTAATCTTTAAAATATCAAATTGGTTGATTTCAACCTCTGGAGCATCTTCTGGTTCAGGGTCTTCGGGAATCCAATCGATTTCAGTTGGCAAAGATCCGTCAGGTTGCGCTTCTGGAATCCAAACAATGTCTTCTTCTTGAACATTTTGTGAATGCGCCACGAAAAGAGAATCACCTGAAAGCGCCTGCCCTATTTCATCTTGAGTTTTCACAAATTGTGCGTTTGGTTGAAGCGCATCAAATGCCGCGCTGTTGCCAATAAATTTCACTTGATTGTTTTCAAGTTTGAAAGCATTGTTGATTGTGCGACCAAACATCACAACTTTTAAGTTTGGTTGTGCTGTGATAAAATCTTTGCTGTTTGGATACAAATCATCAACATATGTGATGCCCATAGCCGCACGATGAGCCACAATACTTTTGCAATCAAATTGCAATTGATTTAATATTGAAGCGGCCATTTTTGTGGCAACGCAAGCATAAAGTTTTGTGTTGACAAAAGATTTATCCGCAAGGTTTGCCAAAACGCCGCAAAGTTCAAGGCGAAGAGCATTTTCAATTTGTTTGTGGTTTTCGGCGCCAAGGTTTGCGGCAAGCGCAGAAAACATATCCGCCGTGATTTGCCCAGCATAAAGAATTTGGCGCGCTGTGGCAGCATCAAGGTTTTTAAATTCTTGGGCAAGGGCCTTGTCTTCGCTTAGAAGTTTTTTTGCATTTTCATGATTGATGACATCAACAACCGCCAAAAATTTTTCTGCTTCTGAAAGTTTTGCACCATTGAATGTTTGTGAAAGAAGAACAGAGTTTGTGCCTTTCACACGCACAGCAGGCGAAAGAAGTTTTTCAAACATATTGTTTTGGGCATCTTGCAAACTTGAACCTTCGGCAATTTTGATGTTCAACGTTTTTTCAAGACCATTTTTCATGGTTTCCCAACCAAATGGAAATGGGTGGTTTGTGAAGTTTTTATCCGCACTCATACGATTGCCACGAAGTGGGAAAGAAAGATATGAAAGGTTTGATGGCTGACCTTTCAATGAAAAACTGTTGAATTTGCCATCGGCATATGCACCAAGGTTTTCAGCAACTTTGTTTTTTGCCTGATAGGTTGCACCCCATTCATCCGCAAGATTGATAAATGTTGGGTCTGCCAAATTATGGAATGATTCAATCACATCGTTTACTGATGAAGTTTGATATTTTTCATCATATGCAATTTTGCCAATAAGCGCCATTGCATCAAGCCCATAATTTGGGTTTGGCGCACCATTTGAAAGCGCAGGTGCAGAATAATTTGCAACCGCACGATATGCCCTGTTTGACAAAATTGTTTTAAGATCGTATTGTTTTTTGGTCATATTTTCACCTCTTTCCTACATCATAACACACAATTTTGATTTTGACAAGACCCTTTTTTGATTTGATTATATTATATATTACAATTGTTTATATGAAGTTAATAAGCGCGGCGAAATGCCTGCGGGGCCACCCGCCTTTGCGACGCAAAGCGCATATTTTTCCCGCAAAAGCGGGCAAAATATCTGCCGCGCCCCACCCGCACATATAAAAAAATCCCGCTTTCGCGAGAGTTTTTTTTAATCGCCAAACAATTTTCTTGCAAGATCACTTGAAACAATCTGCACCATTGTTCTGGACATTGGTCCACTAATAAGAAACGTTTGCCCAACACCTGCGGTGACGATTGAGTTTTGCTCTTCTTGGTTGATTTCACCTGATTTACGGTAAAGTTCAACAAGATCGTTCAAATCACTTGGGGCAAGACTGAATATAAGCGAATATTGGCTGGCGTTGATAACGGCAGTTGATTGGCGAGCAATTTCAGGGCTGCCAACAAAGTCCTTAATGTTCTGGGTGATGACAATTTGCATACCACCATATTTACGAATACGCTTTGCCATTTGTTGCATAAAGTCAAGCGCCACAGGATAGTTTGGATTGATGAACACGTGGGCTTCATCCACTGCAACGATAACTTTACGCTTGGTGTCGAACTTTAAGTTAAAATCACGATTTTTGATAATTTCGTTGTTAAGATATTTAAACACCAAAAGCATTTGCGCGTTTGCAATAAGTTCATTGTTGTTGGCAAGAAGCGAACGGAAGTTGAAGCACACAAAATTTTCTTTTGTGGTGATTGAACTTGGGCCATTCCAAAGATTGCTGTTGCGGCCGCCACTTGCAAATTTTTTGATATATGTTTGCACAATAATAAGGTTTTTGCGTTGATATTCATCATTGGTTTCGGCAATGCGTTTTGTCAAAAGCGCGTACAGGTCATCAAAAATTGGGTAATCTTCCGGTTTCAAGGTTTTGATGCGGGTTTTTTCCGTGATACCCTTTGAGGCATAAAGATCAACAATCAAACTGTTCAAGGTTTCAAACGCATCACTGCTGATACCCTGCAAGATAACTTTGAAAAATTGTTCCAAGAACTGAAGATGCTGGGAAAGACTGTCCGTGTCGTTTTCTTCATTGGCAAGTTCGGCCTCAACATCCTCAACTTCTTCAATATCAATGATATCATCTTTAAGTGATGTCATAATATGGAAAGGGTTGAAAATCCCCATTTCGCTTGACCCAACATCAATGAATTTTCCTTTCAAGCTTTCACAAAGAAAGGTGTATTCATTTTCGGGGTCAAGAATGAAAATTTTGCTGTTATCCGCGGCAAAGTTTGTCAAAAGTGTTTTGGTTGCAAATGATTTTCCTGAACCAGACTTTCCAATAATCATCATATTGCTGTTCACGCGTTCGCGGTCACGCTTGAAAAAGTCAACAAACACGGGATATTCGTTGTATCCAAGATATATGCCACCCTTGTCCTGCAACGCGCCAGAGATGAACGGGAAGATTGCCGCCAAACTGGTGGTTGGGATGCCGCGCACCGTATCTTTCACATTGTTATAAGCGGAAATATTTGAACTTACAAACGCATCAACTTGGCGTCCAAACATTTCACTGAACTTAAAGCCCTCTTGTTTTAATATTGCACGCACTTCTTTGCGGGCGGGTTCTTCACATGTGATAAAAATATTGACATTGAAAAGCTGTTCGTTGTTGTTTTTAAGGCTCATCAAAAGGTTTTTAAGTGTGTCAAGGTGGGTTTGGTTTTCAATCTGGCGGGAGCTTCTGGTTTGTTTATCCACTTTTGCTTCCATTTCCAAAATGGCCTTATCAATGCTTTTTTCGGCTTCATATTTTGGGATTGGTTTAATTTTAACAACCACGCGTGTGCGGTCCAAAAGGAAAAATGGTGCACCCCACGCGTTTGGCACATGAAGCGGATAATCCGAAACAACGAACTGGCGAAAAGGCTTGTCGTTGATAAGCACGCGGCTGGCCTGAAATTTGATTTTGTTTGGGATTGCCCATTCAACCTGTTTTGAAAGCGGAATAAGTTCAAGTTCGCGTTCATCAAATTCCTTGCCATAGTTTGCGCGCAGGAAAACCACAAGTTCCTGTCCATAAAGTTTTTTGGTTTGCATTGGTGTTACTGAATTTTGAAGTGTGGTCATCATACCGTTTGTACAAGTTTCAAGCGCCTCGCGGTCTTTATCATACACCACGATATAGAAAAAGTCTTTGTAAATCTTGTCTTGGCGGTTATATTCTTCCAGCCTTGAAACGCGTTCTTCAAACACGCCTGCGCGGCGTTCAATTTCCTCTTTGGTTACCTGCCCTTCAAACTGCATTTCCATAAGGCTGTCAAATTTCTTGTCTTCGGCATAAACATATTCATCAAGAATCATCGCTTTATTCAGTTTGACGATTGATGCAGTTTGGTCATTTGTCAATCTGCGCAGCGCATTTGCAAAGGTTTCCATAAGCATATCTTGCTT
>JAFVTB010000127.1 GCA_017503445.1 Clostridia bacterium | reverse complement strand
ATTGTTTCATTATACATATTTTTCAAGCATTGTTTGTTTGATTTTTTTTTTCTGTTTTGATAAACTAATATCTAAGGAGAAAATATGAAAGACAACACCTACTTGAAATCAAAAGTTCCAAGCAAGGCATATATTGAAAAAATGCACAGATATTGGCAGGCCACCAATTATCTTTCTGCAACCCAGCTTTATCTTTTGGATAACCCTCTTTTGAAAAAGCCCCTGACAAAAAAAGATATCAAAGGGCGCATTGTTGGCCCATGGGGAACTGCACCGGGACAAAACTTTATTTATGTCCACCTGAACCGTGCAATCAAGAAATATTATCTTAATATGATTTTGCTTTCCGGCCCAGGGCATGGTGGCCATTTTTGGACAGCCAACACTTTCCTTGATGGCAGTATGCAAGAATTTTATCCAGATATGACGCACAGTGTGGACGGGCTTAAAAAACTGAACAAGCAATTTTGTTTTCCATATGGCGTTTCAAGTCATGTTGCGCCCGAAATGGTGGGAAGCATCCACGAAGGCGGGGAGCTTGGATATGTGCTTTCGCACGCGTTTGGCGCGGTGTTGGATAACCCAGACCTTATCGCAACCGCAATCGTTGGCGATGGTGAAGCAGAAACAGGCCCACTTGCAACATCTTGGCACGCAAACAAGTTTTTGAACCCAATCACCGATGGCGCTGTGCTTCCAATCTTGCATTTGAATGGCTTCAAGGTTTTCAACCCAACAATTTTGGCGCGCATCAGCCACAAAGAACTTGAAAGTTTGTTTATGGGCTATGGCTGGAAACCATATTTTGTTGAAGGCAGCGACCCAATGGTTATGCACAAAAAAATGGCGGAAACCCTGGACACTGTTATTCGCGAAATCAAGGATATCCAAGCGCGCGCAAGGAAAACCCTTAATCCAACCCGCCCAATTTGGCCAATGATTGTCTTGCGCACACCAAAGGGGTGGACATGCCCTGTGGAGGTTGATGGCCTTGAAATTGAAGGCACGCACAATGCATATCATGTGCCATATTCAATGGAAAATCGCGGGCATATAAAGGCGCTGGAAGAATGGCTTAAAACCTATCATCCAGAGCATCAATTCACCGTGAATGGTGAGTTTGCGCCAGAGCTTGCCGAACTTGCCCCAGAAGGTGATTTCCGCATCGGCGCAAACCCACACGCAAATGGCGGTGTGCTTTTGCAATCGCTTAAATTGCCGGATATCCGTCCACTTGCAGTTGAATTCAAGGGCCATGGCACGGTGAAAGAGCAAGACACCCGCGTGCTTTCACGCTTTTTCCGCGATGTGATTAAGAGCAACCCAAACAACTTCCGCATTTTCTGTCCAGATGAAATCACCAGCAACAAAATGGACGCGGTGTATGAGGCCACAAACAACAATTTCAATGCCACAATTTTGGATAATGACGACAGCATTGCGCCAAATGGTCGCGTGATGGATGCGTTTTTAAGTGAACACACTTGCGAAGGTTGGCTTGAAGGTTATTTGCTGACAGGCCGCCATGGCGTGTTTGCAACTTATGCCGCATTTGCGCGCGTGGTGGACAGCATGATTTCGCAGCACGCAAAATGGCTTAAGATGGCAAAAGAAGTTTCTTGGCGCGCGCCGATTGCATCGCTGAATATTTTGCTGACCAGCCACGCATGGCTTCAAGACCACAATGGCTATTCGCATCAAGACCCCGGGCTTTTGGATCACCTTGCAAACAAAAAGCCCGAAATTGTGCGCATGTATTTGCCGCCTGATGCCAACACGCTTTTGTGCGTGTTCCGCGATTGCCTTACCACCAAAAACTGCATAAACGCCGTTGTTGCGCAAAAGCAAATGGCGTGGCAATGGCTTTCACTTGCCGAAGCCGAAAAGCATTGCAAAGCTGGGCTTGGCGTGTGGAAGTGGGCAAGCAGTGGCGCAGAAAACCCCGATGTTGTGCTGGCATGTGCGGGGGATATCATCACAATTGAAGCGCTTGCCGCCGCAGATTTGTTGAAAAAACACCTTCCAAGTTTGAAAGTGCGCTTTGTGAATGTGGTTGATTTGATGACGCTTGCAAGCGCCGATGCCCATCCGCATGGTTTAAGCGATAATGCTTTCAATGAAATCTTCACAACCGATAAGCCGATTATTTTCAACTATCACGGCTATCCAAGTTTGATTCAAGAACTCACCTGGCGCCGCAAAAACCGCAACATCACTGTGCATGGTTATATTGAAGAAGGCCGCATTTCAACCCCGTTTGATATGCGTGTGCAAAACAAGGTGGACAGGTTCCATTTGGTGAAATCTGTTCTGGCAAAAATTCCTGCAACGCCAAAAACAAAGGCGCTTGATGAACTTATGGATAAATATCTTGAAGAACATCGTGCATGCATCGCGGGGCGCGGCACGGATATGCCGATGGTTCAAGATTGGAAGTGGGGTGAAAAATGAAAAGAATAAATTCAATTTTATTTTCGCTTTTATGCGTGATTGCCGCGGGGATTTCAACTGTGGTGGTTTATGCGACGCTGACAAATGTCAATATGCGCCTTTTCAACAATGTGGTGTTTGATGCCGAAGGTGTTTATTTTAAGGCACACCTAACGGTTTATTATATCGAAGACATTTCTCAGCCGCTTTATGAAGATGTGATTGACCTTTCAGGGCGCCCAACACACAACCCATACAGAACTTCAATTGAGATCCCAGAAGACAAGTTGAAATTTTCAAAAGAACATCAAATTATTGTTTATAAGATTGAGATTGAAAACTTCACCGAAGACACAATGGTGCGTGCAAGTTTAACAAACTTTCACCCAAACACATATGTCACAAACACCCTTACATTAAACAATATTGATATTGACCCGTGGACGGTTTCAATGGGCGATGATGCTTATACAGGCACGCTTGAAATGCGTACAACAATCAAAAGTTTACGGCACAGCTTTGCTTTGGATAACTCTTTCACCGTATTGATTGAACCCGTTCAATAAAAAAAGCACCCGATTGGGTGTTTTTTTAATGTGGACACTAGGTGCAGTGCACTGCACTTATACGCCCAAAAAAATTTATTATACTTAACCTTGAAATATAAACAGGGTTGGGATGAAAAATAATCGCGCATTTGCCCTAAGGGTTGTTAATTTGTTGATTGAAAAAAAGATGTCCAAATATAAGTTAGAGCAAAAATCGGGTCTCAGCCACTCGGCGCTTCGATATATCTTTAATGAAGTGAACACGGATATCAAATTTTCAACAATTGTGAAGATTGTTGGTGCGCTTGATATGACGCTTGAAGAATTTTTTGATGATGAACTTTTTGAATATGAGAATTTGGAAAGTGAATAAGGGGGGGGCAAAACCGCAAGGGGCAACCGCATGGTTGCCCCTTGGGGGGCGCGGGCGCGCCCCTGCAAAGCGCGCTGCGCTTTGCGCGGTTTTGCCCCCCCCCTAATCGCGTAAAAAAATCAGCCAAACGGCTGACCAAATTATGCTTCTTCTTGTTGCGCTTTAGTGTAAGCATCAAGAATAGCAGCAGAAATTTTTTCACGAGTTGGTGTGTTGATTGGGTGCGCGATGTCTTTGAATTCACCTTCAGGTGTTTTTCTGCTAGGCATTGAAATGAATAAGCCTTCTGGGCCTTGAACAACTTTGATGTCATGAACAACAAAGCATTCATCAATGGTGATTGAGGCAACTGCTTTAAGTTTAGAGTCGTCTTTTTTCACAAGCCTAATTCTGATGTCTGAAATGTTTAAGTTCAACTTCTTACCTCTCCTTTTTTCAGGTTTATGCCAATTTCTCAGCTGATATAATTTTAACCCAAAGCCCCCGAAAAATCAAACAAATTTAACAAATTTATATGCCAAGCATATAAAAAAATATGAAAAATTTTCACTTTATCGGGATTGGCGGGGTAAGCATGAGTGCTTTGGCGGTGTTTCTTAAGCACAAGGGGCATTTTGTCACTGGTTCAGACATCAACCCAAATATTGCGCTTGTGGGCATTGACACCGCCGAAAAAAACAAATTTGCAAACATTGAAAAGGCGGATTATGTTGTCACCACAGGGGCAATTTTGGAAGATGATGAATCCAATGTTTTCGCCAAAAAATTGGGCAAAAAAATTGTGCCGCGGGCGCGCCTTTTGGGCGAAATCGCCAAAGGTTTTGAAAATGTAATCGCCGTTTCAGGCACACACGGCAAAACCACCACCACCGCAATGCTGGCGGAAATTTTTATTGCCGCGGGGCTTGAACCAACGGTGCATATTGGCGGGATATCAAACAAATTCAAAAGCAATTTTTTGTGCGGCAAAAAGCAATTTTTTATCACCGAGGCCTGCGAATACACCAACAGTTTTTTGGCGCTTTCGCCCACCGTTGGGGTGGTGCTGAACGTGCAGCCCGAGCACCTTGATTTCTTTGGCACGTTTGAAAACGAAATGCAAAGTTTTTTGCAGTTTGCGGGGCAAAGCCAAATGGTGGTTGCACCAAAAGGTTTCGGCGCAAACGCCATCACGTTTGGCAAAGGCGGCCACTTTTGCGCAAAAAATGTGCGCAAAACCAAAAATGGTTTTGCGTTTGATGTCTGCAAAAATGGGCAACGGGTTTTTCGCTTGCGCCTTAATTCCTTTATCAAAAAAAACATCGAAAACGCGTTGGCGGCGTGCGCGGTGTGTGATGTGTTTGGGGTGGCGCCGCGGCACATTCAAAGCGCCCTTTCAAATTTTTGCGGCGTAAAGCTGCGCGCACAGGTGGTTTGCCACGCCCCAAGGGTGATTATCGACTACGCCCATCACCCCGCGGAAATCGCCGCCGTGATCAAAAGCGCCCGCGCCCGCTTTGGGGAAAAGGTTTTGGCGGTGTTCCAGCCGCACACATTTTCGCGCACGCGGGCATTTTTTGGGGCGTTTGTTGATGCGCTTTGCCTTGCGGATGAGGTTGCAATCTTGCCCACATTTGCCGCGCGCGAAAATGCAATCGCGGGCGCCGATGCGCACAACCTTTTTTTGGCAATCCGCGGGCGCCGGCCCGCACGGTTTTTCCCCACGCACAATGCCGCCCGCGATTTCGTGCTGGGGCAACGCGGCCAAACGGTGCTGGTTTTGGGGGCGGGAAATTTTTCACAAAATTTTTTTGAAAATATGTCATAAAACATGTTTGGTTTGGCAAAATGTGTGGTATGATGACCGGTTCGCAAAAAATTCCCGCCCCGCAGAATGCAAAAAATTCCCGCCCCGCAAAATGCAAAAAATTCCCGTCCCGCGGGTGCAGAAAATGCCACAAAAACGGCAGGGTGCGGGAAAGCGCTCCCGTTGGTCGCTGGCTCGCGTCCGCTCGCCGCTCACTTCGTTCGCCCGCTTTCCCGCCCCCAATCTTAGAAAACTAAGAAACCCCAAGAAAAAAAGAAAAGTCTTAGAAAACTAAGAAACCCAAGAAAAAAAGAAGAAACCCTGTAAAAAAAGTAGCAAAATGTTCAAAAAGTTGACAAAATGTTCAAAAAGTTGACAAAATGTTGCAAAAGTTGTCACGAAAATTTCCTCAATCGGGGGGTGTTATGCTAAAACCCCTTGAAATGGCGCAAAATGCGCCTTTTTTAAGGAGTTATAAATGAAACACCCAAAAAATATGATCAATCGCCACCAACATGAAATCAGCGCCCTTGCCAAAACCGCCGACACCAGCGCCTTGGTTGCGCAAGTGCAGGATTTGCAAGCCCAAATTGCCGCCAATGCCGCGGAAAGCGCCGCACAAATCGCCGCGCTTGAACAACAGCTTCAGGCCGTGGGCGGCGCACAAAATGTTGGCACAAGCGTGGCACAAATTTCCGCCCTTATGGACGATTTCATCGACGAAGCCGATTTCTCCACCGGCGCCGCCGAAAAACTTCAGTTCGGCACGCAATGCGCCGCCGATTATGCCCCCCATGCGCGCATTTTCTTCCGCCAAAACCCCCTCAAAACCACCAAAAATTTGCTTGTCTCGCTCAAATTTTGGCTCAGCCCCTTGCCCACCGGCATCACCAGCATCCCCGCCATCATCGCCCTTAATGGCCAATTGGTTTTCCGCGGCAGTTTGAATGTTTTGGCGTCAACCGGCGTGGTGGCGCAACTCACAATGGAACTCAGCCGCCAATCCCACCCCCCACAGGTGTTCAATGTGCTGGAAATCACCTTTTTTGATGGCAACCTGGCAAACACATTCCTGGATTGGATTGAAGTGGAAATCACCAACAGCCACAACTGCATCATCCTTAACCGCAGTACCGACCACGAAATCTATGGCTTAAAGCGCTTAAATGGCGTGCATACATTTTATGATAATATATATCTTGGCGCAGGGGAATTAAAATAT
>JAFVTB010000126.1 GCA_017503445.1 Clostridia bacterium | reverse complement strand
GCAACTTTCGGGTTATAAAACCAAAGGTTATGTTGTTTGGCTGAAAGACACCAAGGCAAAATATATATCTCGCGTAACGATGCTGGCTTTTTTAAGCTTGGCATGCGTTTTGGTGACAAACTTTTTGTTTGATGTCTATAACAGTGAGGCGCTTTATTCATACTTTGGTTTGATTTTCTATGTTTATTTCACAATCGTTTTTGTAATCAATGCAAACAAGGCGCCGCAAAAAACCCCGCTGGTGCAAACGCGAAGAATGTCGCGGCTGATGACACTTCTTTTCATCCTTGCATTTGCAATCACATTTGTTTTGGTGTGGGTGGCAACGGTTTATCTTCAATTTTTGCGCTTTGGCATCATTGTCCTTACGCCAATTTTGGTGCCCTTTCTTGTGCTTTTGGTGCATTTTCTCACCATTCCGCTTGAAGGTCTTATCCGCAGTGTGTATATCCGTAAAGCAAAGCGCAAGCTTGCAAAATTTCCAGATCTTATCAAGGTTGGCCTTACGGGAAGTTATGGTAAAACCAGCGTGAAATATATCCTTAACAAAATGCTTGGGGAAAAATATAATGTTTGCATCACCCCGCACAGTTTCAACACGCCAATGGGCGTCACAAAAGTTGTGCTGAAATATTTGAAGAAAGATCACAATCTTTTGATTGTTGAAATGGGCGCAAAACAAGTGGGTGATATCAAATATCTTTGCGATATCGTGCATCCGCATCACGCAGTTATCACCGGTGTGGGCAGCCAACATTATGAAACATTTGGCAGCGTTGAAAACATCGCCAAAACAAAGTTTGAACTTGTGAAAGCGCTTCCCGCAAATGGCATTTGCGTGTTTGGTGGTGCAAGCGAAAAATCAAAAGAACTTTATGAAAAATGCACGCTTGAAAACAAGTGTATTGTGGATATGGGCGCGGACAGTTTTGTTGAGGCCCAGGATGTTCACTTTGCGCCAAGTGGCACAACCTTTAACCTTTGTTTTAATGGCGAAACACAAAAATGCTTTTGCGCGCTTTTGGGACGGCACAATCTTATGAACATCTTGCTTGCCGCGGCAATGGCGCTGAAACTTGGCGTTACGCTTGAACAAATCGCAAATGCACTTAGTGATGTTGAACCTGTCAGCCATCGTTTGGAGGCCACAACAAATGGCAATATCACCATTTTGGATGATGCGTATTCTGCAAATGAAGAAGGCGCAAAATGCGCGCTGGAAGTTTTGGCAATGTTTGATGGCACAAAGGTTTGCGTCACGCCCGGGATTGTTGAAATGGGCGCAAAAGAATTTGCCACAAACAAAGCTTTTGGTGCTGAAATGGCAAAAGTGTGCGATTATGTGATTATTGTCAACAAGGTAAACGAAGCTTCACTGAAAGAAGGGCTTTTGCAAGGCGGGTTTGATGAAAGCAAAATCTTGCCCGTTGAAAACCTTGAACTTGCAAAAAAACAAATTTCTGAGCTTACAAACACCAAAGAAAAATTTGCAATTTTGTTTTGCAATGACCTTCCGGATAACTACACCTAAAAATTTTCCGCCGAAAAGGCGGTTTTTTTGTTGAAACTTGCCAAGAAAAAGTATTGTTTTTTTTGTTTTTTTTTGTTATAATAAGAAAAAATATATAAGGAGCAGGTATTTTGGATATTGTTGCAGGTTTTCAAGCGTTGATTGCGGTCTTCCCAAAAATTGTTTATCTTCTCACGATGTCAATCTTGGGCGTGATTGATGTTTTTCAACTTTTGTTTCGCAAGCTTGCGGGGCTGGACTGCTACTATGTTGACGGCACGGCGCAAACGGGCGATTTAATTTATGATTTTCTAAGGGGTATTTTGTTTGGGGAATATCCAATTCTTTCAAACGTGTTTTTCGGGCTTTTGATTTTGGGCTTTATCCTTTTGTTCCTGTCAACAATTGTTGCAATTATCCGCAATGAATACACCACAGAAAAAGCCGACAACACTAAGGGCAAAATCATTGGCAAGGCGTTTAAAAGTGTGATTTATTTCGCAATCGTGCCTGTTGTGGTGCTGTTTGGTGTGTATCTTGCAAATGTTGTGCTTGTGGCGGTTGACCGCGCCACAACCTATAATGTCAATTATGGCAACACATTGGATAAATCAAAACTTCAAGCCGTTGATGTGGCAAGTGTCCCCATTGTTGGTCAGTCCACTGGCCAAAAAACCTACACCACGTATAGCTTGTTGGGTTTTCGTGATGCAAATGGTTTGCCGTATGGCACCACCACAACCACATTCAGTGGCACAATCTTCAAAGCCGCGGCTTATGGTGCAAACCGCGTGCGCACAACCATGAATGTGGCTGATGAAACGCAAAATTTTGGGCTGCTTTTAAAAACCAATCAGGCCACAAACTTCAATGGTTTGTTCAGTGACCCAAGCGGCAATCTTGAAAACATCGCCGTAAGGATTGATATCGCGTTTGCCGATAATGTTGTGTTTGCCCAAAGCGTGCAACAAACGCTGGATTATTCTTCCGCCTATGCAGAAAATAATAACCCAACGGGTATTGACCCTTTTGCGGCAGACCGTACAACAGTGTACACCGTTGCGGATAAGTTTGATGTTGGGCTGGTGTGGTATTATTACGATTTGTGGCAGTTTAACTATATCATTGCGCTTGGCGCCGCAATCATAATGGTTACAATCTTTATCAACATCATTTTTGGTTTGATGCGAAGAATCATTGAAATGATTGGGCTGTTCCTTATGGCGCCGCCGCTGATTGCCCTTATGCCGCTGGATAATGAAAAAGCGTACGGAAGCTGGCGCGGCAGTTTCATCAAAAAGGCCCTTATGGCTTATGGCGCAGTGGGTGGAATGAATATCATTTTGCTGCTTTTGCCGGAACTGCAGAAAATTTCATTCTTCAACATCACGTCGCTGGATTGGATTGTCAACACCCTGCTTGTCTTGGTTGCACTCCTTGCGGTGAAAGACTTCATTGATGTTGTCAGTGGTTTTGCAGGTGGCGAAAACGCTCAAAAATCTGGAGAAGGCGTTGCCAAAGATGTTGGCGATCTTGCCGCAAAAGGTGCCAAGTTTGCCGCAAGCGCCGTTGGCGTTGCCGCCGGTGTTGGTGCGGCAGGCGTTGCCGGTGCAAAAGCCCTTGGTGGTTTGGCACTAAAAGCTGCACCATATGCAGGCAAGGCAGTTCGCGGCGCAGGTCATTTGGCGGGGAAATTTGGTGGAGCGGCTATTGACACTGTGAAAGGTGTTTACAGTGAAATTGATGATGCTAAATTGGATAAAAAAGCCACAAAACGCCTCTATGAAGAATACAAAAAAGAGCGCGCATCAGATATGGAAAGAACCATGCCGCTTGATCCTCGCATGGGCAGTTGGGAAGATATGAAGAAAAGGGATCCTGCGCTTTATGCTGACCTTCTTCATAAGCATCTTAAAAAAGACTTTGACGAACGCCTGACAAGTGGTTACACCGCGGCCGGCGTGCCCGCGCGCGCTGGCGAAAAATCACTTCTTGACCGCAAGCATGAAATTCTTTCAGAGCTTAGGGAAGAAGAACTTGCAAAAGCTGCTGCCCGTAAAGAAGCGCGTAAAGAGTCGTGGGAACACTCAGGCGTTCGCGATGCTGGCAAGTTTATTCACGATAAAGCCGCGCCTGCAGTTCATTTCGTTGGCAAAAACGCTCCCGTTGTTGCAGGTGCAGTTGGTAAAGGCGTTGCTGGAACAACAAAATTTGTTAAAGATACTGTTGTAAATATAAGCCAACCAATTACTTCTTCAACCAAAAACTTCTATGATATCACCATGAGCACAATGATGGATAACGCATTCCTTAATTCACTTCGTGGAAAAGACGGTGAAAACATCAAAGATATTGGGTATCGCTTGCAAGGTAAAACTTTGGCTGAAATCAATAAATTAAAGGATTCTGCTAAGAAAGAAAAAGAAAGTAAAGAAAAAGATGAGGCAGCAAAAGACCATGCAAAACTTATGAAAAATATTGATGCGATTTTGGCAGCGCTTAAAAAGAATGAAAATGCTATCGAAAACCTAAAAGAAGATAGTGAAAAGGAATAGGCCTTGGGACTGTTTGGAAAGAAGAATAAGAATATAGAGTTAAAACAAGATATTTCTGGATATCTTGTTTTTCCATATCCGCTGAAACACGATGTGGTGTATTTGAATCGCAAAGCCATTGTGCCTGAAAACGCGCTTTTGGCGTTTGCCGCGCGTGGCAAGGTTCTGGACTGGCTGCCAACTGGCACGCACACGCTTACGCCTGTGATTTTGCCACTTGCAAACAAAAAGTTTAAACTTTCAAAATTGGATAAATATGGCGATGCGCCCGATGGTTTCAATGCGTTTGCATATTTTGTGAATATGGGCGTGGTGCAAAACTTTGTGTTTGGCACATATAAAAAACTGCGGTTTAATAATGCGAAAGATGGGCGCTTTTGGGTGAAACTGCAGTTTGCGGTGGATTTGCAAGTGGTTGACCACGAAAAGTTTTTAAAGTCGCTTCTTCGGCAGCTTGCCATTTTGCGGCCTAATGAACCTGAAGACATTGTCGCCACGTGGCTAAGTGAATTTGCCACCGAACATTTGCAGAAATATCAATTTTTTAAAAGCCAATTCGCGCGCCCGCGCGCTGATGAGATTGCCGAGGTGTTGCAGGCAAAACTTGCGCCACTTTTGGAAGATGTTGGGCTTGGCGTTTTGGGAATGCGTGTTTTGGAAATTGATATGGCGGGGCTGAAGAAACAACCGAAAAATCCCCTTATGGCAAAAGCGCCTGCAAGCCCCAAACCAACAAAAAGCACCAATTTTTTGCAAGAAAACTTAAAAAACAAAGAAAAAATCAGCCATGAAACTGACATCAAAGTTGAAGAAAATGAATATAGTACTTCTTTGGAGGACAACGAAATGAGTTATTACAATCAAGAAGATGAATGGCAAAACGCCTGCGCGGAAGACTTTGAGACCCTTGAAGCCCAGCGTGCCAAACTTGAAGAACAACAGGCCGCGCGTGATAAACGAAGCATCTGGAGCGGCTGGGAAAAGTTTTTGGGCAAAGATTGATTTATTGCTTGAAAAATAAGTGCAGATGTGATAAGTTAAGGCGGGAAGCCCCGCTGGCATTATGGCGGCCCGCAGGCATTAACTGCCTTTTACGCAAATCTTAATATTGTCGTGAAGGGGACGGCGGGCGGATTTTGCGGAAGCAAAATTTGCGCTTTGGCGGCTCTTGCCGCCCAAAGCGCGCGCGAACAAATGTTCGCGCTCGCCCGCCGCCCCGATTATAGGAGAAAATTAAATATGAAATACAACAAAAATCAAACACTTGGCGAAATCCTTTCCGCCGATGAAGAAAATGCAACAATCCTTTTGGGATTTGGTATGCATTGCCTTGGCTGCCCGATGAGCCAAATGGAAACCCTTGAAGAGGCCTGCGCTGTGCATGGGCTTGATCTTGACTTTGTTCTTGACCGCCTGAACGGAAAGGCATAAGGGGAATGGTTATGGAAAAACAAATTATCCTTACGGGTGATCGCCCAACAGGCAACCTTCATATTGGCCACTATGTTGGCTCACTGAAAAAACGTGTTGAACTGCAAAACAGCGGGAATTTCCAGCAGTTTGTTATGATTGCCGATCTTCAAGCCCTAACTGACAACGCAAACAACCCCGAAAAAATCCGCAGCAGCATTTTGGAAGTGTTTTTGGATTACATCGCCGCAGGTCTTGAAATTGACAAAACGCGCTTTTTCTTGCAATCGCAAATCCCTGCGCTTTTTGAACTGCCTATGTATTATTCAAACCTTGTAACGCTTGCTCGCCTTGAACGCAATCCAACCATTAAAACCGAAATCAAAATGCGCGGGTTTAATCGCAGTGTGCCTGTGGGGTTTGTAACCTATCCAATCAGCCAAGCGGCAGACATCACCGCCTTTAAGGCCAAATTTGTGCCTGTGGGGGAAGACCAACTTCCTATGATTGAACAAGCCCGCGAAATCGTGCATTCGTTCAACTCAACTTATGGTGAAGTGCTTGTATCGCCTGAGGCAATTTTGCCCGACAACAAGTCTTGCCACAGAATTGTGGGCATCGATGGCAACGCGAAGATGAGTAAATCCTTGAACAACTGCATCTTTTTGAAAGATGACCCAGAAACTTTGCGTAAAAAAGTGATGAGTATGTTCACGGACCCAAACCATATCCGCGTGGAAGACCCCGGCGAAACCGAAAACAACCCTGTTTTCATATATCTTGATGCCTTTTCAACCCCTGCGCACTTTGAAAAGTTTTTGCCTGAATATAAAAATTTGGAAGAACTTAAGGCGCATTATCAAAGGGGCGGGCTTGGCGATGTTAAGGTGAAAAAGTTTTTGGCGAATGTTATGGAAGACACCCTTGCGCCAATGCGGGCGCGCCGCGCGGAATTTGAAGATAAAAAAGATTATCTTTTGGAAATTTTGGCGCGCGACAGCGCTTATGCCCGTGAAATCACCAACCAAACTTTGCAAGAAGTGCGCGCGGCAATCGGGCTTAATTATTTTTCAAACAACAAACTTTAAAAATGGCCCACACGGGCTTTTTTTGTTGACAAAAATCACGAAAAATGCTAAATAACCCCAAAGGAGATGTTATGAAGCAAGTTGCTTTTGAAAGGAATACAAGCAAATTTTCAACCAAAAAATCTTTGCGCCCCGCGCAAAAATTGGGTGTGGATTTTGACATACAACGCGAAAAAATCTTGGAAGTTCACACAAAACTTTTGGGCAAGCCAACGGGGCACCGCGCACGAATGTTTGCCATTGATATGTGGCAACTTTATAACGAAATGGAAGGAGAAAAAGAATAATGAAACAAATTGCATTTGAACGCAATGCCAAAAAATTGGCAGTGAAAAAAACAATAAAAGTTCAACCCGTTCAAACAATTGAAGATAAAATTGAAGAAGAATATCAGCGCGAACGCGCCAAGGCCGCCAAACAATTTGAAAGGGATTTTCCCGGTCCACAAGGCATGTATGCAAGGTGGTTTGACAGTGATATGTGGATGATGCACGAAGCAATCAAGAATAAATATCTTAACGAAGAAAAAAAGAAGAAAAAAGAATTTTTGTGGGAAAGATAGGGGGGCTTTATGGAACCAAAAGAATGCATTTTCCCACAAAAATGGCAAAAATTTCAAACGCGTGAAGAGGCGGAAAATTTTATTCGCTATCATCTTATGGATGAAAAGATGCACAAAAAATTTCTTGAAATCAAGGATGAATTTGAAAGGCGAAACGGCAAGGAAATGTGCGGTATTTTTTTCCGCTGGGCAGATGAAGATGCGTATTATTCCGCGCAGTATGAAATCAAGAAAATCCTTGCGGATATGAACGATTATTTTGATGCCAAAGAACTTGTGGACAGGATTGAAAATCCGTTTGATGAATATGTGCGGCAATATTTGCTTAATGAAAAGCAAAACGCGCTGAAATCGTGGCGCAAAGCGCTGCGCGAAACGGGCAAAATGCCAACCAAAAAGCAAACTGAAAACAAAATTGCCGAAATTGATACATGGGCAAAAGATGTCTTTTCGCTGTGCGTTGAAAAGGTGAAATTAAGATATGCAAAGGCGAAAGGCCAAGATGAACTTGAAAAAATAGCGCTTAAAAAGCGCCTAATTTCCGCCCTTGAAATGCTTGAAGAAAAGGATCTTGTTACTTTCAAAAAGAAACTTGTGGTTGATGTGCTTTATAACCGCTTTGAAGACCGCATAAAGGAAATTGAAAAAAAATACAGTGCCGAAAATCTTCACCTTCCAAAATTTGAAGAACGCGCCCAGAACAAAGCGCAGAAAGTTGATTTGGAAAGATAGTATCTAAATAAATACTCTTATTACTATATATATCATTATATATCTTCAAAAAAATCTTTTTTCAAAAATCACAAAAAATTTGGGGAAAACCCCTTGACAATTGCTGTTTGATGGCTTATAATAACGCAAGCTAACAGCAATTTTTTTATGCTTACTAGCAAAAACACACGGATAAGTGTAACAAAAAATCGCAGTTTTTATGCGGTTTTAATCAAACAGGAGGTTTTATAACTTATGGCAACAGAGAAACTTAGAATCAAACTTAAAGCGTATGACCATGCACTTTTAGATGAAGCGTGCAGAATCATCATCGGCACAGCAAAAAAAGGCGGTGCAAGCATTGTTGGCCCTGTTCCTCTTCCAACAGACAGGGAAATCATCACTGTTATCCGCTCACCACACAAACATAAGGACAGCCGTGAACAG
>JAFVTB010000125.1 GCA_017503445.1 Clostridia bacterium | reverse complement strand
GAAGCTCCCACCGCCGGCAGCGTGGTGGTGGAGGGCGTCAACATCAACGACCCCAAGGTCAACATCAACAGGCACCGCGAGAAAATGGGCATGGTCTTTCAGCATTTCAACTTAATTGTTTTTTGTGCAAGCAAATCTGGGCGCTTTGTGCCGTCGGCTATGCTGCCTTCAAAGTGCAGGCATAAGTGGCCCCCAAGATTGTTTGTGCCAATCATTGAAAAACCATGTGGGTTTGTGGAAAGTGACGCCGCCACCCACATGTCATTTATTTCAACCAAAACGGGCAGGCGCGCCTTAGGAAAAGTTTGAACAATATCACCAAAAATTTGTGTGTGATATGCATTTATCGTTTCAACATCCGCGTGGCCTTGCCCGCCCGTGCGTTGAACAGTGAAAAATCTTTGCGTGCGAAGGTCAAAAATTTGCGTGTCGGTGAAGGGTTGAAAAATGCTGTCCACCGCCATAAACCAATCAAGGGAAATTGCCGTTTTTGTTTCGGGAATGGTGGTGGCAAGGATTTCTGTTTCAAAATGTTGGTTGATTTTTTGCCATGCGCGGGGGGTGAATCCCGCATCGGTTAGGGGGCTGGGGAAAATCAAAAAGCCCATCGCGCCGCAAAGCACCAAGCCAAATGCCAAAAATCCAATAAATTTTTTCATAATATATCTTTTTGCAATTTGAAAAAAATAATCACAATTTTGGCGTGAAATGCTTTGAAATTTTGTGGGCAATAGGATATAATATTTGTATTATGAAGATTATTCCAAGAAAAACGAAAGTTAGAACAGAGTTCTTTCGTGGCGTAACGCTGCTGGACCTTATTTTTGGCGTGATTGGCATTGGGGTTGCGCTGGCGCTGTTTTTCAGCAATTTTGCCGGAAATTTGGGCTTTTGGTTTGGCATTGCGTGGGTGACGATTGTTGTGGCAATGTATTTCAAAGTGGCTGATGATATGCGTCTTTATTACACGCTTGGCTATATCCTTCGCTTTTTGGCGCAGCGGAAGAAATACAGCAAAGAAACGGTGAAGGGCTTCACGTCAATGAAAGAACTTATCCCGTTTGAAAAACTGCACCAAGACCGGTTTATTGATTTTGGTGAATATTATGCACAGGTGATTGAGATTGACCCAATCGAGTTTGGGCTTTTGAATAAGTATAAGCAAGATATGCTTATGGAAACCTTTGCAAATGCACTTCGCCGTCTCACTAATGATCAAACTGCCTCTATTGTCAAGCTTAACAAAGCGATGATTTTGGATGAATATGTTTATGCTGAAGACAAAAAGTTTGACAGTTTGATGGAAATGCAGTTTGAAGGGCAGGTGACCAAAGAAGAAATTGAACGGCGCGCCGGTGTGTTTGAAGAACGCGTTTCAAGATTGGAAGAATATAACCGCCAAGACAAAATTTATAAAGATTTTTTCTATATCGTGGTGTATGATAAAGACCGTGAGGCGCTTGAAACCTGCACAAACGGCATGATGACAACGCTTCAAAATTCTGTTACGCCAATTCAAACCAAAAAACTTTTTGGCCCAGAACTTGTGGTTTTTATGCGCGCAAATTATGGTAAAGAATTCGACGAGCGCGAACTTGAACTTATCCCGCTTTCAAAGCAGGTTGATTGGGCAATCCCAAACAAAATCAAGTTCCAAGCCAGCCGCGTTTTCATCAACGACAAACCTTTCCGCAATTTTGTGATCTCGGATTATCCGCTTCATGTGCCAAACGCATGGGGTGCACCGTTTTTCCTTTTGGACCGCACACGCGTTGTTGTGAAGGTCAAGCCAATTCCAAAGTATGAAGCCGAAAAAAGCATTGATAAGGCAATTTTGGAAATGGAAGCCAAAGTGGATAAACCAACCCGCAGTTCCCGCCAAATTGAAAACCAAACCCACCTTGACACATTGAAAAATCTTTTGGTAAGCTTAAAAAACAACAACGAACAGCTTTTCAATGTCAATATTATTATCACATGTGAAGAACCCGCCCGCAAAGAAGTGCGTGCAATATTAAAACAAGAGGGCTTTAAGTTCAGTGAAATGTTTGGACGCCAAGTTGATGCGTTTGTAAGTTCAAATATTTCCGCTTATAACAATGTGAAAGACACTGTGCGCGGCATCCCAACCACCAGTTTGGCGGCAATCTTCCCGTTCATCTCTGGCGCGTTGCAGGACAAGGGTGGCAT
>JAFVTB010000124.1 GCA_017503445.1 Clostridia bacterium | reverse complement strand
TGCCTGAGTTTTTGATTGAAATTGCGCCTTTAAAATTGACATCTTTTGCCACGACATTTGTAAGTGCGCCTGCAAGCGCGCCCGCCACATTTTCACCTGTGCCTGTGGTTGAAATTTCAAAACCATTTGCAAAGGTGATGTTTTCAAGGGTGGTTTCGTTTGCACTTTGCATATTTGCAATCAAACCGCCAACTGTGGCAGATGATGATTTATCCGCTTCAAGTTTTGAAAGTTTGATATTGATATTTTTTATTGTGCTGTCGTTGTCTGCATCGGCAGATTTTCCAACTAAGCCCGCAAGGTTTACACCGCCTGCCGCGCTGCTTTTGATTGTGCTGGCGTTAAGGCTTATGTTTTCAAGGGTTGTGCCAGCAACACTTGTGGCAAAGCCCGCAAGGGTTTTGGCATTGACTTCAAGTGTTTTTGAATATTTGATTTCAATGTTTGAAATGTTTGCATTTTCAACCGCACCAAAAATTGCCCATTCATCTTCAGGGTTTTTTGTGGTGAAATCTTGAATTGCATATTTGCCATCTTCGCCGTACGCGCCAGAAAGTGTGCCCTTGAAGTTTGCAATTGGCGCCCAATCGGTTACCGCAAAGTTTTTGTTGAACTGCTTTTGCGTTTGATTTTTCATTGTGGCAAACATTGATTGCATATCTGCCGTTACCGCCATATCGCAAATAAGTTGATAGTGCAAATTGTTTGTTGCCGCAAAGGAAATTTGTTGAAGTTTTCCCACGCTGCCGATAAGCATCGGGTCAACCTCTGTTCCTGTGCCTGTTGCAATGCCGCGCATATAATCAATGTTTTGATATGCACTGCCCGAAAAGGTTGGATATCCAAAGTTTTCGCCAACAACATATGCAAATTTTTTGCCCATTTGTACGTTTTGGAAAAGAAGTTCTTTGTTTTCCGCAGTGTCAAGAACGCTGAAAGTTTTTGTGTCGGTGGTTTCGGTGGCAAGTGATTTTTTGCCAACTGAATAAAGGTCATAGAAGCTATCCACAACCGTTTGATTTGTGCCAAACACGCCCGCGGTGGCAGGTGAAGCAGTGTATGAAGAATACACCGCGCCATCGCCTTGCGTGAACGCATATCCGCCATCAACATTGCCAACAGAATATGTGCTGATGATGTTGCCACTGTTGTATCCCGCAACGCCACCCGCATTTGCATTTGCGGTGATGTTGATTGCACTGAAACTGTCCACAATCACGCCGGTGTTATACCCAACAATTCCGCCAACATACGCGCTTGAATTATGTGCCAAACTTGTATGTTCGTGGGCAGAAATGTTTGTGGTTTTCACTGCGCACGCAAACACAAAACCGTTGTTTATGTTTGCAACTGTGCCAACTGCACTTGCGCCAAGTTCAGCATTTGTGGTTGCAGGCGCATTTTTTATTGAAGGGATAAGTGAAAGCCCTGAAATTGCACTTTGCGCATTAACATTTGCAAAAAGTGTGCTGTGCGCGATGATTTCGTGGCCATCGCCCAAAAGGTGAACGCGGTTTGCGTTTGCAGGGGTGATGTTTTTGTCAATCGTGAAAGGTTTTGTGATAAGTGCAACAACTTTTTTGGATTTTTCTTTTTCAAAAGTTGCAGCCGCGTTTTGCCAATCAGCTTGTGAGGTAAGTGAAATTGGGTTAAGTTTTGTGCCATATTCTGGGTTTACTGAAAGAGTTTTGATATAATCTTCCAAAAGGTCAAGGATTGCAAGTTGGGTTTCTTCGGTTGTTTGCTTATAGTAAAGATTTTGTGCGCCAATGCCATCGTTGAAATCAAGGCAAAGCGACATTTGATGTGCATAGAAATTGCTTTCGCCATTTGGCGCTTGCGCGCCGTTTGCATCACCCACAAGTGCATTAATATGCACGCCATCAAGGCCAGAAGCAGTTTTGCTTGCAAGTGAAACAAGGCTTGTGTTGTTTGAAAGGGTTGTGCGTTGACTGCCAAGCCCAACAAGGCCACCAACATAAACCTTTACGCCAAGTCCGTTTTGCGCGTAGTAATCGTGCAGAACATTGATATCACCCATTGCCAAACAATTTGAAAGTGTGATGTTTGGCGCGGTGATTGATGCGGTTGCTTTGCTGTTGCCCAAGATGCCACCAATCCACGCATCACCCGTCATTTTTGAAAGGGTGATTTCGCCATCAAACACTGCATTTTGGATAAGCGCATCTGAAAGAATATTTGTTTCGGCATTAAGGGCGCCCAAGATGCCGCCTGCGGCAATATTTTCGCCTGAAACAGCGATGCTGCCGATATATTTTGTGCCAAAGTTTTTATCACCCAGCACAAGCGTGCCACTTGTGGCGGTATATGTGCCAACAAGGCCACCCACAAACGCATTTTTGCCCACAAATTTCAAGTTTGTGCTTGAAATGGTGTCGGCAATTTCAATGCTTGAATTAAGTGTGCCAACAAGGCCGCCAAGGTTTGTTTGAAGTTCGCCTTTTGCGCTGAGTTCGCCAAAGGTTTCAAGGTTTTCAATTTGGCCAAGGTTTGCCGCAAGACCCACAAGGCCGCCCGCATTGATTGTTTGCGCCGCAAAGTTTGCGCCAACATCAACTTGGGCAAACTTGCCTGTGCCAACAGTGGTGTTTTGGATATTTGCAATGGTTTCAACCTTGCCAATAATTCCACCAAGGTTTGCCTGCGAAATATTTGCAAGGTTGCCAAGGCCATCACCCATTTGGCTGATGCCGCCAACCACCTGCAATTTTTGGCTTTGCGATGCGCGGGCAAACGCAACTTTCATTGTGTTCACCTTGCCATACAAAAGCCCCGCATTGAAGGATTTCAAATCGCCGCTTCCTGAAAGTGAAATAAGTGTGCCTTTTGGGCTTTGCGCGGTTGAGTTGCCCATTTCATATTTTGCAAGGGTGCTGGTGGCAACACCAATGCCCTTCACCAAATCGCCCGCAGATTTTGAAGAATATGTTGTTGCAACATTGCCCAGTGTTTCGCCGATGATTGCACCAACACTGATTTCTGTGTTTTCAAGGTTTGCGCCATTTAAAACCACGCGCACATTGTTTGTGCCGATGTTTTGGAAGTTTGATTCACTTGAAGTTTGATAAACGCAAACATCAGTGATTTGGCAAATTGCATTGCCAAGTGTTTGAAGTTGCCCTGCAACCATACCAACATTGACAAATGGAACTTCGTTTGTGTTGATATCGCCCGCAACGCGCCCTTCAACAACGCAGTTTT
>JAFVTB010000123.1 GCA_017503445.1 Clostridia bacterium | reverse complement strand
TCATACATTAAGTTTAACAAATTGTAGAAAAATGTCAAATAATTCCGTAAAAAACCCATTTTCCTTGTCAAAATTCTTTATATATGATAAAATACGCGGAAAGGTGGGCGTATGAACATAAAAGATGTGATTGGCGGGTTTTTCAAAGTTTTGGAAGTGAAGCCAGATGAAGTGTTTAAGGTGATCACGCCAATCATTTTGTTTGGCAAAACGCCATTTGTTTTTTATGTGGAAAAATGTGAGGAAGGGTTTAAGATAACCGACAGGAAACTTGCGTGCTTTTATTTTGCGCAACTGTTTGATTTGTCTTCACCCGATGTAAAAAGTTGTGTGAGAGAGGTGCTTGCGCTGAATAAGGTGCATATGAAAAAAGCCGAAATTTTTGTGTTTGCCAAAGATGAAGTGGATTTTAATCAAAATCTTGCAAATTTTATGGTGGCGATAAGCCAAATTGTGCGCATGGAAGCATTTTTTGACGATCCGGTTAAGGAATATCGAAAATAACTTGCAAAATTTTGAAATGTGGGTTATAATATTTTTGACCGTACTAGGTGGGGAGCCAGCGGTGCCCTGTATCTGCAATCCGCTACAGCAGAGCCGATCGGTTGCCTCGGTAAGTTTTTGGGTGTAAGCTTTTGCTTTGACTAAGCGATGAAATCAGGGTCTTGGGCAATAAAGGCTTGTGAACCATGTCAGGTCCGGAAGGAAGCAGCATTAAGCAAGTTCTTTATGTGCACCAAGGTTGCTTTGGTGGAGTAAGGTCTTTGCAAAAATTGCACTTGAAGCTTAACAAAGCAACCTGTGCGGTTTTTTTAATTTTACTGCGCAAAACTGCGGCGGGAAGCCCCGCAGGCATTAAGAATAAAATTGTTGCGGCGTAACTGGCAGGAAATAATGATAGCGGCTCTTGCCGCCTTCTAAAATTGAAGAAGGGGGCGAAATGGGCGCTGCCTGCAAGGCAGCGCGCGTTTCGGGCGTAAGCCCGAAACGCAAGGTTTTTACAACGCAAAAACCTTCCATTTCGCCCCGTCCCCGCAAAACACTTGAAATTCCGCTTTCAATTTGATATAATGTCCACACAGGAGAAAATATGAAAACCAAAGAACCCATTTCAAACGCAAAACGCTTTGTCATTGCTTATAACACAATTGATCAAGCCCTTCGCCAACGTCACAACATCCGCCGCAGTCTCAGTTTTTCGGATATGATTCGCAAAACCGTTGTGGTGGATTATATCGTGCGCAAGTATGAGGACCAGTTGATTGATTATGGCCGCCTGCGCAATGCGATTATCCGTAACAGCAATGATGATTTCCTTATCGCTGAACCACACACCGAAGTGGTGGAGGAGTTTGAAAAAATTGCCGCATTGGTTTC
Organism: Clostridia bacterium; assembly: GCA_017503445.1. Taxonomy (GTDB): domain Bacteria; phylum Bacillota; class Clostridia; order Christensenellales; family UBA1242; genus UBA5489. Next base: position 1,164 of record JAFVTB010000123.1, on the reverse strand, counting down.
CGCGCCACCAAAGGTGATTGACACCGTTTGCACAAAAGATGTCCTTACAGTTGAACATTCAGCAAGACTTTATGATGTCATCAAACTCATATATTCGTCAACCTACAGCAATCTGCCCGTATACAAAAACGGCGGTGTGATTGGCGTGGTGAATGGGCAAAAACTGCTTGATTTCATCGGTAAGGCAATTTCACAGGGTGAAGATATTGACAATTTCTTGAAGTCAACCACTGCAGAAAAATTTGTGAAAACCCAAATTGCTGACACCAAATATTTTGAGGTTTGCGATATAAACCTTACGGTTGAAAAAGCGCTTAATATGTTCTATCACAACCGCAAACTGCTGATTATTATTCTCACAAATGATGGAATGCTTCAAGAGGCGCCACTTGGCATCTTGACGCCAACAGATATTATGGACCTGAACAAGGTTATTGAATAAAAGGAAAAAAATGGAAGTTATATACGACGACAATCAAATCGTGGTGATCATAAAACCACAAAATATGCCCACACAGGCCGATGCTTCAGGTGATGAAGATGCGCTTTCTGCCGTTAAGCAATTCGTGAAGGAAAAATATCAAAAACCGGGTGAAGCGTTTATTGGGCTTGTTCATCGGTTGGATCGCCCCACAGGCGGCGTTTTAGTGTTTGCCCGTAACAGTAAGGCCGCCAGCCGCCTTTCCGCGCAAATGCAAAATAACGAGGTTGAAAAAACATATTTCGCCGTGGTGAAGGGGAAACCAAAAAAACCAAAGGCACGCCTTGAAAATTGGCTGAAGAAGGACCCCGTAAGCAATAAGGTCACAATTTGCGGTATGGCTGAAACCGATGCGCGCTTTGCCGCACTTGAATATGAAGTTATTGAAACCAAGAATGACCTTTCGCTTTTAAAAATCCACCTTGAAACCGGCCGCAGCCACCAAATACGCGTGCAGCTTGCGGGGATTGGCAACCCAATCTATGGCGATGCCAAATATGGTGCGCCAGATGTGCCAAATGCCAGCACAAAAAATCTTGCCCTTTGGGCGGCAGGGCTTGAATTCCGTCACCCAACGCAGGACCAGGTTATGGTTTTTAAGGTAAGTCCGCCAGAAGAAAATTATCCGTTTTCTTTGTTTGATTATAAAAACATAAAATTTTAAATAACTTCCGCCCATAGGG
>JAFVTB010000001.1 GCA_017503445.1 Clostridia bacterium | reverse complement strand
CTTAAAAACCTTATCACCAAAACGGTGTTCAGTGTTGCGGCAGATGACACGCGCCCTGTGCTTACAGGTTGCCTTTTGGAAGTTGCCGGCGAAACCATTAAGGCCGTGGCTTTGGACGGTTATCGTATGGCTGTTTACACCGAAAAAGTGCAGGATAACACCCTTGAACAAAGTGTGGTTGTGCCGGCGCGCAGTTTGAATGAAATTGCCAAACTTTTGGACGACACCGAAAACTTGGTGGAAATGCATTTCCAAGACAACTTCATTATGGTCAACCTTGATGGCTGTCTTATCACCACACGGCTTTTGGAAGGCGAATTTATCAATTATAAGCAAATCATCAGCCCAAGTTTTGAAACCACAATCAAAATCAATCGTCGCGGGCTTGAAGGCGCGCTTGAACGCGCAAGCTTGCTTTCAAAAATTGGCCACAACAACCTTGTGCAGTTTGATATCCAAGACAACAACCTTTGCATCACCAGCCGCAGCGAAATTGGAAATATCCGCGAAAACCTTACCATCGCGCACGAAGGCCGCGAACTTATCATCGCATTCAATGCAAGATATTTTATGGAAGCACTTCGCACAATCAATGATGAATTTGTGCTTGTGAAATTCAATCAATCACAAAACCCATGCGTGATTTGCCCTTGCGAAAACGATGTAGAAAAATATCTTTATCTTATTTTGCCGGTAAGACTTATGAAAAATTAAGGAAATGAACCCACTTTTTGGGTTCGTTTTTTATTTGTCAAGCAAAAAACAAAGTTTTTTTAATTTGGGCAAAAAAAATGTTTAATTTGGTTGTTTTCTGGTGAAAAATGTAGTATAAATAGAGTGGAGGTAAAAATGAAAGTAAAAGAAAGCTCTCTTATGATTATGCTTCTGCTTACACTTGGCGCAACCATGTTGCTTTGGGGATTTGAGGCAATCTTCTTCTCTTTGCAAATTCTTGGCATTGCAATTGTGGCACTTGGCATAATTGACCTTTGTGACAAACAATGGATTGCTGGTGCAATCAAAGCAGGTGTTGGTCTTGCTATTGTGCTTGTGATTATGTATGCAACAGACATTTTGCTTTATGTTCTTGCGGCACTTCTTATTGCTTATGGCATCTATCAACTTATTGTTGCAATCAAAGGTGGAAAGAAAGGCGCAGATTTGTTGATGGCTCTTGTTGTACCTGTGCTTTACATTGTTGCTGGCGTTTTGCTTATTGTAACAATGCTTGCATATGCAGAAATCATCACAATTATCTTTGCAATCATTATTTTGATTGCAGCTGCATTCCTTCTTGTAAAAGACCATCTTTTGGCAAAATAATTTGTTAAAGGAATAAAAAATCACGGCGTATGCTGTGGTTTTTTTTTGGTTTTGGGGCAAGATAAAATGGGGGCGGCTTTGGGCGTTTTGCGTGTGGCAAAACGCGGGCGCGCACCCGCGCGCCCACAGCCCCCGCCCCTCAAGGGCAGGGGCTGCCAAAGCCGCCCCTCTGCGGGGTTTCCCGCAAATCAAGCGGCTTTTTCAACCCATTTTATGTCCTAAAAAATTGACATTTAAATTCAAAAAAATGTATAATAACCTTGAGGTATTTATGCTTATTCTTATTTCTGGGTGCAGTGGGGCAGGCAAAAACACAATCATTCAAGGGTTAACAGCCAAAAACCCCAATATCCGCTTTTTGAAAAGTTGCACAACGCGTCCAAGGCGGCCCAATGAAAGTGAAGATACATATCAATATCTTTCAAAACAACAGTTTGATGAAGCGCTTAAAAACGGCGAAATCTTTGAGTATGAAGAAATTCACCAAAACTTTTATGGGCTTACAAATTTGGCGCTTGAAAACATCGTGGAAGATGACAAAAAGGATATCCATTATATCAAAGATATTGGCGTTTTGGGGCAAATCAACCTTAAGCGTGCGCTGAAAAACAAAGTGCCGGTGGTTTCAATATTTTTCCTTGTTCCGCGGGCAGAGCTTATTCGGCGTTTGCAAGCGCGCGGTGAAAAAAATATTGACCTTCGCCTTTCAAGAATGGAATTTGAACTTGGCTATATCAACAATTTTGATGAACGCATCAAAAATGTGGATATACAAAAAACCATTGCACGCGTGGAAAGAATTATTGCAAAGCATAAACGGCTTCAAAAAGCCCAGCAAAAGGAGGGAATTAAATTATGAGCATTGGTGCAATCATTGGCCTTGTCGTTGGTGGCATTGTGCTGATCACAATCATTGCGCTGGTTATTTGGCTTATTGCCACATATAACACCTTTGTGAAAATGCGCAATAATGTGGAAGAGGGTTTTTCAACCATGGATGTTTACATGAAGAAAAGATATGACCTGATTCCAAACCTTGTGGAAACCGTGAAAGGTTATGCAAAACACGAAAATGACACCTTGGAAAAAGTTATGGCGGCAAGATATGGTGCAATGAACAGCGCAACCGTTGAACAGCGTTTGGATAACGAAAATGTCCTTCAAGGCGCATTGAAAAGTTTGTTTGCCGTGGCAGAAAACTATCCAAACTTGAAGGCGGATCAAAATTTTCAGGATTTGCAAAACACATTGAAAACCCTTGAAGAAGAAATTGCAAATTCAAGAAAATATTATAACGGAACCGTCAAGGTTTACAACACAAAGCGCGAAATGTTCCCAAGCAATATTGTTGCAAAGTGGTTCAAGTTTGACAGAAAGCCGCTTTTTGAAGTGGACAGCGCAGAAGAACGCAAAACCGTTAAAGTGAGTTTTTAAATGAATAAATTTTCAAGCATTATAACAAAAATTTTATTGTTTGGATTTATGGGAATAGTGGTTGCCGCTATTCTTTTTTCATATTTTTTTCCAAGCCAAACCACCCTTGAAGACAACAGCAGTGAATACACTATTTCAAATTATCACATCACGGCAACTTATGGCAAAAACAACACTTTGCAAATGATGGAAACCATTGATGTGGATTTTGCAACCCTTAAGCATGGCATATTCCGTGCAATGCCTGAAGTTTCCACGGTGAAGTTGTTTGATGAAAACGGCAACGAAAAAATCAATGGAAAGTTTCGCCTTAAATATGGCAATGTTTCCGCCAACACACATTTTGAAACTGACAGCAGCGGTGATGTGTTTTTCTTGCGGCTTGGAAGTGAAAATTCTTATGCCCATGCGCATGAAAGATACAAAATTTCATACACTATCACGCTTGATGAACGCTTTGCCTTATATGATGTGTTCTATTTCAATTTGTTAGGCAATCTTACTGACACCACAATTTCAAACTTTTCTGCAACAGTGAATTTTGAAAACCCAATCACCGCAGAAAGCACGGTTTATGTTGGTGCGCTTGGTTCAACTGCAACAATCACCCCTGTGTGGAATGCTGAACAAACATCTTTTTCAATCACCGCCCAAAATCTTGGCGTTGGCCATGGAGTGACCGCCCTTGTAAACCTGCCCGAAAATTATTCCACTGTTCAACCAAACTTTTTTTGGGATTGGTTTATGCTGGTGGCAATAATTTTGGTGGCGATTGGGGCGTGGCTGCTTTTCAAAAAACACAGCAACAAATCAATTATCACGCCGGTTGTGCAGTTTTCTGCTGATAAAAAATACACTTCTGCCGACGTGGGGTTTATTATTGACAAGCGCGTCAACACGGAAGATGTTGCGTCTTTGATTATATATTGGGCGCAAAAGGGGTTTGTCAATATCATCGAAGACGGCAAAAAAACATATCTTTCGCGCACGGAAAAAGAGTTTTCAGGAAAGATGTATGAAAAACAACTTTTCTTTGCGATTTTCAGCCATAACAACCCCGGCGAAAAGATTGATATCAAAAAAATTGGGCTTTCAATTGCCGAAGATGTTGGTGAAGTGAAAAAAGGTGTTGCCCTTGAAAATGAACACCTTTTCAACCCAAAAGCAACATTTGCGCGCGGGCTGATTATCATCATGACATCAATTATTTTGGCGCTTTCAATTTGCTTGATTGCCACCCAGGCGGTGAAAAACCTCTTTTTCTTTGCGGGGATTATTGTTGGTGTGGCAAGTGCAATATTCCTTTTCCAAATTGCAAAAGCGGCCGACAAAAAATATGCCTTGAATGCCAAAAAAAGCACATTGAACGGCATCATGTTCTTCCTGTTTCTTGCGGGCGTTTTGGCGGTTTACATATGTGTGTTTGATGCGTATGCAGATGCATTTTTCACGGTGTTTTTGGCGTTTGGATTGCTTTGTTTTGCAAGTTATCTTGTGCTTAAGTTCAATGTGCGCACGGGTGTTGGGTGTGCAGAACTTGGGGATATAATTGGGCTTAAAACCTTTATCGAAGTTGCAGAAAAAGATCGGCTTGAAATGTTGGTGAAGGAAAACCCGCAGGCATTTTATCAAATTTTGCCATATGCTTATGTTTTGGGCGTGTATGACACATGGTGCAAAAAGTTTGAAAGCATTGATATTGGCGCGCCAACGTTCTATTCTGGGGAAATTGATGTGTTTGATGTGCTGATTATTGCCCACATTCTTGATCATGCAACCCAATCAATTTTGTCATCAATCAACGCGGCAAATATTGCCAATGTTGCCGAAAGTGTTTCCCGCACAGTTGGTGGCTTCACAGGTGGCGGCGTTGGCGGGTTTTCTGGCGGCGGCCTGGGTGGCGGCGGAACGGGAAGCTGGTAGGTGCCAATTTTCGTTAATTTGTATAAAAAAACGCGCAAAAATATTGCGTTTTTTTTATTTGTGTGTTAAAATAAATTTATGGAAATAAAAGAAAGATATCTTGATTTTTTGAAGGCCTGCGCCATAATTGGTGAATCACAAGTGGATGTCACCCCGGCTTTGGAGGCAAAGGTGCATGAAACCCTGACACAGTTTGTAAAAGAAAAGGGCTACAGATATTTTTATTTTGGCCCAATTGGCCCTTTTGAAACCCTTTGCTTTAAACATCTTCGTGAACTTCAAAAATCGCACCCTGATATTATATTAATAAACTTCCGCATGGGCAATGAACTTGCATTCAATGCCGGCGAAGCAAGTTTTTTCAAAGGCGTTTTGGCGCAAGAAAATGTTCACACAATCCCGCACACGGTTTTTGATGGCACAATTGTTTGTGATGGCGAGGTTTATCCTGGCGTGAAAAAAACATATATTGATCGCAATCGCGATATGATCAAACGCGTGATCACCGTGCTTATGTATTTCAATCACGCGGCAGAAAAAATGCCCCACAATTTGCGCTTTGATACGCGTGATTTTCTGCCAGAAAAATCGGGAATTGGCTTTGCGTATGAATATGCAAAAATGCGCCCTTGCAATCTTATCAATCTTGCAGAAGAAAAATAAAAATTCCAAATTTTGGAATTTTTTTATTTTTTTATATTAAATATAAATTATTTTTTTATTTTATTTTAAAAATAATATTATTTTTTTTAAATATTTTTTTATTTATTATAAAGTTATTTAATCAGTTTCCTGTGATAAAATCCACATTGCTTTCAGGAAGTGTTACACCATCATAAACATCTTCTGTGCCTTCCATAATTATGCCTTCTTGGCCTTGATAGTATGCATGGCGCACTTTCTTTTCTTCAATCAATTTTCCGTCCTGAAAATATTGCAAGTATCCAACGCACTCTTTGCCATTTTGTGGATATTTGATGCGATAATATTCGCCCTTAAAGGTGATGTGATTTGCATATTCGCCGTTGGTGTCGGGAATGATGTTGTCGCCCTTTTTGATTTCACGCACGGTTTCTGTGCGGGTTTCAATGGTCAATCCCGCCGGCATTGGTGCGCCAAAAATTTTCACCCAAACATTTTCATCATCACCGCCTGTAAGAAAATATATTGGACTTTCGGTGTTGTTTTTAAAGATAAGGTCACTGGTTGTGTCGTTCACCATTGCATCAAACGCAAGCGGCACATATTTCACGGGCAAACTGTGGTTTTGCACCTGCAAAATCTCAAGGTCTGCACGGATAAGCGCATTATAAAGGGTGGTTGATGCCTGGCACACACCGCCGCCGCGCCCTTGCACATATTTTCCGCCACTGATGATTGTGGCATCACGATATTGGCTGTTGAATGTGCGTTCACCCGTGGTTTTGTTGAAACTGACCTCTTCATCGGGCATAACAATCAGCCCGTTGAATGCCTTTAGGGCATATTGCACATTGTGTTTTCGGCCGGGTTCGCTGCCGACGATGCTGGTGGAAAATTGGCTTCGCAGTTGCACAAGCCCCTCAAGGTCTTTCTTTGTGATTTTTGGCGCGATGGCGTTTGTTGGGATTGCGATGGTTTCTGCGCTTTTTGACAAAATGTTGTCGCGGATATAAAGCGCAAGGTTGTTGACATCAACTTCTTGGCCAATCACTTCTTCTTGGAACACAAAAACCTCATCGCTGGTGGGGTCAAACACCACTTTGGCATCTTGTGGGGCGATGTAAAGTTCTTCAGTGATGTTTTGCAAATTTTGTGCGGGGTTTGAGTTGATTTGAAAGTTTTTTTCGCCAAACGAAAGGTTTATGGAGGCGTTGGGGTATTTTTGAAAATATTTTGAATTAAGCACATTTTCAAGTGTGATTTCTTCCAAATCTTGAATGTCGTTTTGTGCGGGGCGAGAAATCAAAAACGCAAACAGGATTCCAAGGGATAACAAAGCCGCAACCACGCCCACGATTGCAATATTAAGATAATTTCTTACACTTTTCTTTTCCATATCCTTATTTTGTGCGGAAAAAGCAAAAAAATGCGGGCGATTTGTGAATGGGTGGTGTAATATGCCGAAGCGGGCAAAAAAGTGGCGGGAACATGCATTTATGCGGGGATTTGTGATAATTTTACTTGATTTATAT
>JAFVTB010000122.1 GCA_017503445.1 Clostridia bacterium | reverse complement strand
GGGGAACTTTTTGGAAAAAATTCCCCCCTGTACCCCCTTCAAAAACTTTCACACAAAAAGGAAAAAAGGATAATTCCAAAGATGCGGATAGACGGATAGAACGCGCTATCAAAACGATTTATGTAGGGGACGACCTCCTGGGCGTCCCGCGAAAAACGAACGATTATCGCAAACAAAAACGGGCGATTCGTGAATCGCCCCTACGAAAAATATTAAAATCCACCGTAGGGGATGGCACCCTCGGCGTCCCGAAAAACAAGGTTTTTTTGCATCTTACGGCACTCAAAATGCAGGAGAGCAAAAAGACCTTGATTTTTCTTTTGTCGACGTGTATAATAAAAACAGCAAGAACGAAAGGGGAGAATGCATTGAAGCTCACAATTCGAGAAGACCCAAACATCAACGAAACAGAGGTATCTGTTGTGTGCCCCAAAATGACCGCCGAAGTGGAAGAAATCGTTGCAAACATTGGCTTGATAGGGCAAACCTTTGCAGGGAAAAAAGAGGGCGCAACCTTTTTTATACCTGCGTCGGATATTTTCTATTTTGAATCGGTTGACGGGAACACCTTTTTCTATACCGAAGGGGAGATCTACGAGGCAACCGCGCGGTTATACAAAATTGAGGAAAGCCTGCAAAATTTGAAATTTGCGCGGGTATCCAAAACGGTGATTGCAAATTTGCGCAAAATGAGGTGCATTATGCCCGCACAAAACAGCCGCCTTGTTGCAACACTGATCAACGATGAAAAAATCGTTGTTTCCAGGCAGTACGTGTCCGAAATTAAGAAAAAATTGGGGGTGTAATTATGTTCAAAAAATGGTGGTTTGGTTTTTGTCAAGCGATAACGATCTCGATGCTTGTGGGGTTGTTGGGATCCTTAATTTCTCCCAATGTGCAAATTAAATTGTTGTATTATCTATTTTGTGTTGCTGCACTTAACCAAGTGTTTGATTTTTTTACGTTTGAGTTGAAACTTTTTTCAAAACATCTTTGGGTTAGACGTGCAATTACAATGTGTTTTTCTATTGTTACTATCTTAACACTTTCTTCTCTGTTTGGCTATGGGTCTTTGACAGACAAGCGGAGTTGGCTGGTTTACGGTATCACATTTACAATAATGGTGCTTGTGTTGGTATTTGCCTATTATGTTGCCGATAAAATAGAAAAACGCAATTTAGCTGCCATCAATCAAAAACTCGCAAATGGAAATATGGATGCCAACAAGAAATAAGACTTTCAAACAAACAAGGGATAGCGTACTGGCTATCCCTTTTGCATATTGCGTTAAATTTTAATAATGACGCTGTTTGTGTCGTTTTCGCTGATTTCCACAAGGTTCCAGTCGCGGTGCTTTTTCTTGTATCGTTTCAATTCTTTGATAAACAAAACGGTTTGCTTGCGTGAAAGATGAATCCCTTCCTTTTCTAGCTCCTTGCGAACCATACCTGCTGTGCAGCGATTGAGGATGAGACCCGTAGGAAAGCGCAACGTCAATTTTAAGTCGTCGTTTTTGATGGATATTTTCATTGTGCCTTACTCCACAAATATCTGTATGGTGTCGCCGTCGGCGCTTTCCATTTCCATCAAATTGCCAATAACACCTTGCTCTACAAGCTCCAAAATTTTGCCTAGATCAATGTTTTTGAGCGCTTCATTGCCGCCCGACACCTGCGCCATATTCAAGCCGGCATCAAATCCTACTTTAATCAAGGGGAGAGGAATATTGACGCGCAATCTGTCGTTGTCGGCAGATTTCATAATAATACGGAGCATCATATCATTGATGTCTTTTCTCTCATTTGCGGGAATGATTTGAACAGCAGGCGTGTTTTCTTGCTTGCCCGAAAGAAGCTCATCCACGCTGTCGCCAAGGGTTTTGGCGAGCAG
>JAFVTB010000121.1 GCA_017503445.1 Clostridia bacterium | reverse complement strand
TGATATAGATATTGACTTTTGCAAACGTAGACGCGGTGAAGTTATTGACTATGTAACGCAAAAATATGGCGAAGATCATGTATGCCAAATTATTACATTTGGAACACTTGCCGCTAAAGCTGCAGTTAAGGCAGTTGCAAGGGTTTATGATATTCCGTTTTCTGAAAGTAATAAAATTTCAGGTATGATTCCGTCTGCCCCAGGGACTAAAATTGACGATGCCTTGCTTGATGGAATGGAGCTCAAAAAGCTTTGTGATAGTGATGCAAATGTTAAAAAACTTGTTGATGAAGCAAGACAGATTGAAGGTATTAAAAACCAAGTGGGAACGCACGCAGCTGGCGTTATCATCTCCCACAAACCGTTAGATAAAATTATTCCAATCGCACTTTCAAAAGAAAAAACAGTTACAACTCAATTCCCAATGGTGGACATTGAAAAAATCGGTCTTTTGAAAATGGACTTCCTTGGTCTTGAAACTTTGACTATTATATCTGACGCAATGGCTATGATAAAAGAGCGCCATGGTGTTGAATTTGATATAAATAAAATTCCGCTTGATGATGAAAAAACTTTTGAACTTTTACAAAAAGGGCAAACAGACGCCGTGTTCCAGCTTGAAAGTTCAGGCATGAAAAAGCTTGTAAAAGAACTTAAGCCAACAGTTTTTGAAGATTTAGGCGCTCTTGTTGCGCTTTTCCGCCCAGGTCCATTAGAATCTGGCATGATCAAAGACTTCGTGGATAGAAAACACGGAAGACAAAAAATTGTTTATGCCCACCCATTGCTTGAAAATATCTTGAAAGATACATACGGAACACTTGTATATCAAGAGCAGATTATGCAAATTTTCCAAGACCTTGCAGGTTACACGCTTGGTGGTGCGGATATGGTTCGCCGTATGATGGGTAAGAAAAAACTAGAAGAAATGGCGAAGCAAAAAAGCATTTTCATTGAAGGTGCTGCAAAAAATGGAATGGCAGAAAAAGATTCTACAAAACTTTTCGAACAAATTGAAAGTTTTGCAAAATACTGTTTCAACAGGGCGCACTCATCAGCTTACGCATTTGTTGCATATCAAACAGCATATCTGAAGGCACATTATCCAGTCGAATTTATGTGCTCTATTTTATCAAGCCAAGCAGATAACCAAGATAAAACTCAATCGTACATTATGCAATGCCAAAACCTTGGTATTCAAGTGCTTCCGCCTGATATTAACAAAAGTGCTTCTTGTTTCTATCCAGATGGCAATAATATTAGATTTGGTTTGAACTCAATTAAAAAACGTAGGTGGAGCCGTTATTGAAGAAATTGAAAAAGAAAGAGCAAAAAACGGCGAATTTACAAGTTTTGTTGATTTCTGCGAAAGAGTTGATTCAAAATGTTTGAACAAGAAAACTCTTGAAAGTCTTATTAAATCAGGTGCTTTTGCAAACATTGAAGATAACCGCAAAAAATTGCTGATGAATATTGATAATGTTGTAAATTATGTTCAAAAAACAAACAAAAACAAAGATATGGGGCAAAAAAGTTTGTTTGACG
>JAFVTB010000120.1 GCA_017503445.1 Clostridia bacterium | reverse complement strand
CCAATGCTTATGGGATAAGCAAGTGATGTATATATATTTGCGCCAATCACTGCGCCAATTGCAATTGTGAACGTTGCGTCCTTTGGAAAAAATCTTATTGCAACCCCCACAATCAAAAAACACAAAATTGTGAAAATTGAAAAAAACAAAATTGGACTCATGTGTGTATCTTAACATTTTTTAAGCATCAAAAGCAATTGAATGGCGGCATTTGATTGACCTTCGCTGCAAAAATTGATATGATGTCTTCAAGGAGAATATTTATGAAAATTGGTGTTATCACACAATATAACTATTTCAACTATGGCAATCGCCTGCAGAACTTGGCAACGCAAATCATTTTGGAAAATCTTGGACACAAAGTGCAAAATCTGGTGGTGGCACCAAATGCAATCTTAACCCCCGTCAACAAAATTGTTCCCGCAGTGTTTCCATATCACCTTGGCGGAAGGTGGCGCGCGTTCAAACGCTTTACAAAACAATTTTTGCCAAACACGGATATCATTGATGGCAAATCCACAAATATTCTTGCGAAAAAATATGGCAATCTTGACGCCGTGATGATTGGCAGTGACCAAACATGGAATCCAGAGTTCATCCAAAACAAAGACCATGTTTTTGCAAAGTTTATCCCAAAAGAAAAACGTTTTTCTTTTGCCACCAGCTTTGGCGTTTCACAAATCCCCGAAAAAGACAAAAATGATTTTGCAAATGGCTTAAATGAAATCAAACATCTTTCTGTGCGCGAAACGGCGGGGGCTGAAATTGTTAAGCGCCTGACAGGCAAAACATGCACTGTTGTGATAGACCCAACGCTTATGCTTTCAAAACAACAATGGCAGGATTTGGCAAACAAATCGCCCGTTGAAATTCCAAAAGAAAAATATATCTTTACATATTTCCTTCAAAAAAATCCGGCTTGGACAGAATGGATGCAAAATTTTGCCAAAGCGCATAACTTGAAAATTGTCAACCCCAACAAATATTTGGGAAAATATTTCACCACTGACCCTCTTGGATTTGTCAAACTTTTAATGAATGCAGAAATCGTTTGCACAAGCTCTTTCCACGGCCATGCGTTTTCGATGTGCCTTGAAAAGCCGTTTGTGTCATTCCCGGGGTCAGTTGTTGGCAACTCACGCATCAGCACGCTGCTTAAACTTACAGGGCTTGAAAATCGCCATTTTGAAATCATAGACCCAAATTGTCTGTTTAAAATCGATTTTGAACCTGTAAGACCTATTATCGAAACACAACGCCAAAAAGCAATGAACTTTTTACAAACTTCACTTAGTGAAATTGAAAAGGAAAACAAATGATAACCATCGCCGAAAAATATAAGTGCAATGGCTGCACAGCATGCCACAATATTTGCCCAATTTTAAGCAAAAAAACATATCCGCAAATTCAATCATTAAAGGCGTTTGCGGCAATCAATAATGATGAAAAAATCCGCCTGCAAAGCACATCCGGCGGGGTGTTTTCTGCACTTGCAGAATATGTTTTAAATCAAGGCGGTGTTGTGTTTGGCGCGGGGTTTGACCAAAACTTTGTGGTGCGCCACATGGCATGTGAAAACCTTCAGGATTTGGCGGGGCTTAGGATGTCCAAATATGTTCAAAGTGACCTTGGCAACACCTTTAATCATGTCAAAAAGTTATTACAAGAAGGCCGGCTTGTTTATTTCAGTGGCACACCTTGCCAAGTTGCCGGGCTGAAAAGTTTTCTTCTTCGCGATTATGACAATCTTATCACCCAAGATGTGATATGCCATGGCGTGCCTTCACCGCTTGTGTGGGCAAAATATTTGGCTTACAAAACAAACGGCATCCGGCCTGCAAATGTTTTCTTTCGGGATAAAACAACCGGTTGGCGAAATTCTTCCTTTAAAATTGAGTGCAATGAAAATACTTATCAAACAAAACGGCTTGGCGATCCATTCATGAAAATGTTTGCCTTTAACAAAATCTTGCGCCCAAGTTGCCACAAATGCCATTTCAAGGGCGATGGCCATGTGGCGGATATCACGCTTGCCGATTTTTGGGGCAAAGCCATGAAACAATATGCCCAACAATTTGATGACAACAAAGGTTGCAGTCTTGTCATATCACGCACACAAAAAGGTGAAAAACTGATCACAAATCTTGCCAAACAAAAAATTTCTTACATCTGTGTGCCTGCAGCCAAAGCCCTGAAAGGCAACCCAATGTATTTCAAAAGCACATTCGCATTTTTGCGCCCCAAAAACCTGGGCAAACATCTTTCCACCCTCCCCTTTGAAAAATTCATTAAAAAATACGGCAAATTGATTTAAAAATTACAACAAATGTGCAATGTTAATGAAAATCTTGCTGAATATAGGTATAATCGCCTTGAAATGTTAAAAGAACGAAACAAGTTTTATACAGACAATCTTGAACTTGTTGTAAAAAGCCAATTTGATGGCTTTATAAAGAAATATAAATGGATAAAAAAACAAAAAAAGACAATTAAATTTAAAAAATTTAACCGCCTTTAATATAGACTAACGAGTTTCCATGCTAAATATACATTTAGGTTTGTCGTTAGTTGGTATATATAGATATTTCAGAAAATGCATTTGCAAAAGTTTCTAGGGAATTTGAATTTTTACTAATTCACGCTGCCCAACTTATAACTTTCCATTTTGAATTTGGCTATTAATAAATTAGATCCTCTAATACGCAATCTATTCTGTCAACAAAAAACTCAACGAAATCATTAATTTTTATATGTTTAGGAAATCCCGAAGGATAGTCGTTTTCAAGACTT